>JAKDIK010000009.1 GCA_030450535.1 Propionibacteriaceae bacterium | reverse complement strand
TCGCTGACGGTGGCGGTAGGCAGGAACTGGCAGGCGGCATCAGCGAGGATCTGGCCCACGAACTCGCCGTCAGGTCCCAGGGGGTTGCCCTCCTGGGCCAGGATCTCGCGCACCACCGCGCCGGCCGAGCGCACCGGACGCAGCCCGAACACCACCCAGCGGCTCGGTTCCGGCTTCGGCTTCCTCGTGCCGTTCCTCGTGGTCACGGGCATGTTCCTCGTGATCCCCGTGCTCTATGGGCTCGTCCTGTCGTTCACCGAGCAGTCCCTCATGGGCCGCGGCGGCTTCGTGGGCCTGGCCAACTACGCCGAGGCGTTCACCGACGCCACCATGTGGCAGACCATCTGGCAGACCATCGCGTTCACCCTCATGAGCACCGTGCCGCTGGTGCTCGTCGCACTCATCATGGCGGTCCTCGTCTACATCGGGTTGCCCGGCCAGTGGCTGTGGCGGCTCGCGTTCTTCGCCCCCTATCTGCTGCCGGTCGCGGTGGTCGTCCAGATTTGGGTGTGGCTGTTCCAGGCCGACTTCGGCTTCGTGAACTACTGGCTCGGACGCCTCGGGGTCGCCCCAGTGGGCTGGCTCACCGACCCGGACATTGCGATGTGGTCCATCGTCATCCTCACCACCTGGTGGACCGTGGGGTTCAACTTCCTGCTCTATCTGTCGTCGCTGCAGGCGATCCCCGACCAGTTGTACGAGGCGGCGTCCGTGGACGGCTGCGGCTTCTGGCGCAAGCTGTTCTCGATCACGTTGCCGCAACTGCGCGGCACGACCGTGCTCGTCGCGACGCTGCAGGTCATCGCGTCGTTGAAGGTGTTCGACCAGATGTTCATCGCCTTCAACGGGGGCTCGGGCCCCGAGGGCGCGACCCGTCCCATCCTCCAATACGTGTACGACACGGGCTTCACCCAATACCGCATGGGCTACGCGACGGCGATGTCGTACATCTTCTTCGTGATCATCATCGTCATCACCGTGCTGTTCCAGCGCCTGACCCGGATCCGGAAGGCGGCCGACTCATGACCACGCACACCTCCACCCCGGTCAGGACGACGACTCCGGTCGTTGCGCCCGCGGACGCCGAGGCCGCCCGCCAGCCCAGCCGGGCCGAGGAGCGTCGCAGCGCCGCGATCGAGCGCCGCGCCGAGATCACCCGCACCCGCTCGCTGCTGCTCGGTCGCTCCCGGCTCGCCACCACGGTGAGCTTCGTGGTGCTCGCCCTCCTCGCCGCGGCGTGGCTCCTGCCACTGGCCTGGGCGATCGACACGTCCTTCAAGACCGAGGTGGAGGCCCAAAGCCTGCCGTTGCGGTGGTTCCCCGAGGACGGTTTCACGCTGGAGAACTACGCCACCGTGTTCGCCCGCGGCGAGGTCGTCCGGTGGATGTGGAACACGCTGCTCGTCGCCACCCTCGTCACCGTGTTCACCGTCGCCATCTCGGCGCTGGCCGGGTACGCGTTCTCGCGGACGGTGTTCCGTGGTCGGCGCTGGTTGTTCGCGGCGACGATCGCGCTCATCATGGTGCCGGGCCAGATCCTCATCGTGCCGCTGTTCCGCGAGATGGTGTTCCTCCAGGCTGTCGACACGTTCGCGGGCGTGATCCTGCCGCAGCTCGTGGCGCCGATGATGGTGTTCATCTTCAAGCAGTACTTCGATCAGGTGCCCCAGGAGGTTGAGGACGCCGCCCGCATCGATGGGGCGGGCAACTGGCGGCTGTTCTGGTCGATCATGCTGCCGATCTCGCGGCCCATCGTCACCGCCGTCGCGATCTTCGTCTTCATCGGCGCCTGGAACAACTTCATGTGGCCGTTCATCATCACGAACAACCCCGACCTGATGACGCTGCCCGTCGGCCTGTCGACGGTCAGAAACGCCTACGGCATCATCTACGCCCAGACCATGGCCGCCGCCATGATCGCCGCCTTGCCACTCACCGTCCTGTTCATGGTGTTCCAGCGCCACATCATCAAGGCGGTCGCCACCACCGGCCTGGGCGGTCAATGATCGGACGGCTCAACCCCACAGGCGGGACGGCCCGTCGTCGTTGTCGCGACCGTACTCCTGTTCGGCCTCGGCGTCCGCGAACGGACGGCCCTGGGTGTCGGGGAGCAGGGCGCGGGCATCCGCCCGGGAGAGCCCGGTCATCTGCAGCAGGTCCACGACCAGCGCACGCACGAGGGTGAGCAGGGCCATCGAGCGCCAGTAGTCGGGCCGCAGCTGGCTCGGTGAGGCCTGCGGGACGAGCTCGGTGAGCAACTCCCGCGCGCGCGTCGGTGGCTGCCACGCGCGCACCGAGGTGGCCAGCTCGCGGACGGCCGCCGACGCGTCCGAGACCAGGCCACCGACCTCGGGCATCCAGCCGACCTCCTCGGCCATCCCCACGGCCTGGCGCTCCAGCAGCAGCACCGTGTGCTGGGCGCGTCGCAGCAGGCGGAACAGCCGACCCAGCTCGGCGACCTCGGCCCGGTGGCGGCGCAGGCTGGGGTTGAGCGCGACGACGTCGCGGCCCGTCGCGATGGTCTTCTCCCAGTCGGCGGCCACCCCGACGAGGACGCGGCGTTGCGCCTTGACGTCGGCGAGGAGTTCAAGGTCGCCCTCGGTCAGGCCGCGTCCAATGAGTTCCAGCATCTCGGCCAGCGCCACCAGCGTCGAGACGGCATAGCGCCGCGGGCGGATCGCGGGGTGGCGCGGCAGCAGCACGGCGATCACGAACGCGACGCTGACGCCGACGAGAGCCTCGACCCAGCGGCTCTGACCCCCACCCCCCTGCGCGGCGGCCCATCCGCTCATACCGACGATCACGACCCCGTTGACGCCCGCCTGCATCGTGGTGAGATCCCCGCGGTCAACGAGCCGGCCGAAACACGCCGCGAGAATGAGCACGAGGCCGATCTGCCACCAACCCGGTTCGACGATCCGCGTGAGCAGTTCGCCGATCAGGACGCCGACGGACGCCCCCACCCCGAGTTCCGCGACCTTCCGCGGCTCGCGGTCCGCCTTGAACCCCAGACACACCCACGCGGCGATCGGAGCGAAGATCGGACTGTCGTGGCCGAACAGCCGCTCGGCGACCAGCCAGGCCAACGAGGCGCCGCCCGCCGCCACGAGGATCGGGACGAACGATCCCCGCATCCGGCGCAGCCCCTGCCGCGCCGCCGAGACCGTGAAGACGCCCCACCGGCGGACGTCCAGCCGCTCGGTGGTGCGGGCGAGAAAGCTGTCAGGCACCCGCCACCCGCCCGTCAGAACCCCAGGCGGTTGAGGTGCTTGGGGTCGCGCTGCCAGTCGCTGAGCACCTTGACGTGAATCATGAGGTGCACCGGCATGCCCAGCAGCTCCTTGATCTGCAGGCGGGAGTCCGTGCCCACCTGCTTGAGCCGCTCGCCGCGGTGGCCGATGATGATGCCCTTCTGGCTGTCGCGCTCGACGATGATCGAGGCGTAGATGTCCATGAGCGGCTTCTCGGCGGGACGCCCCTCGCGCGGGTTCATCTCGTCGATGACCACGGCGATCGAGTGGGGCAGCTCGTCGGTGACGCCCTCGAGGGCCGCCTCGCGGATCAGCTCGGCGATGCGGGCCTCGGTGGGCTCGTCGGTGATCTCGCCGTCGGGGTAGAGCGGCGGCCCCTCGGGCAGCAGCCGGACGATCTCGTCCACCACCACGCCCACCTGCTCGCCGGTGAGCGCCGACACGGGGATGACGGCCTCCCACCGGATGCCGAGCTCCTCCTCCAGCGATCCGATCCTCACCAAGTGCTGGGCCAGGCGCTCGCGGCTGACGAGGTCGGTCTTCGTGGCCAGCGCGATGAGTTGCGGACGCCGCGGCAGCTCGGCGATCTGCCGCACGAGAAACTCATCCCCGGGCCCCACCCGCTGCGAGGCGGGCAGGCAGACCCCGATGACATCGACCTCGCTCCAGGTGTCGTGGACGAGGTCGTTGAGGCGCTCGCCGAGCAGGGTCCGCGGCCGGTGCAGGCCGGGGGTGTCGACGAGGACGAGTTGGGCGTCCGGCCGGTTGACGATGCCGCGGATCGTGCGCCGCGTCGTCTGGGGCTTGGACGAGGTGATCGCGATCTTCTCGCCGACGATCGCGTTCGTCAGGGTCGACTTGCCGGCGTTGGGGCGTCCGACGAAGCAGGCGAAGCCGGAGCGGTGGCCGTCCGGGATGGGTGTGGTCACTGATCCTCCTCGACGGCCGCGCGCCGGCGTCCGGATTCCTCACCGCTGTGGGCGGCGAGCCCGACGGCCGCGTCCACGGCGGCGTCGGCGTGGCCGTCGTCGCTGATGAGCCCGGCGACGACGGTCTGGATGGCGTGGCGGCGACCCGACGCCCGTTCGGCGACGAGCTCGATGCCCTCCCAGTCGACCACCGAGCCCGGGATCGGCACCTTGTTGAGCTGTTTGGCCATGAGGCCGAGCACGGTGTCCACGTCGTCGTCGTCGACCCGAAGGCCGAAGATCTCGCCCAGCTCGTCCACGGGCAGGCGCGAGTTCACGCGGTAGCGGCCATCAGCCAGCTGCACGTAGGGCGGGATCTCGCGGTCATACTCGTCGACGATCTCGCCCACGATCTCCTCGAGGATGTCCTCGATCGTGGCGAGCCCCGCCGTGCCGCCGAACTCATCGACCACGATCACGACGTGGCTGCGGGTGAGCTGCATCTCCTTGAGCAGGGCGTCCACCGGCTTGGAGTCCGGGCAGAAGGTGGGGGTGCGCATGAGCGAGGCCACGGTCTCGGACGCCTGCGCCTGCGGGTTGTCGTAGCTGCGGCGGATCACGTCCTTGAGGTAGAGAACGCCGCGGACGTCGTCGATGTCATCCCCGACCACCGGAATACGGCTGAATCCCGAACGCAGGGCCAGCGACAGGCCTTGCCGCAGCGTCTTGTCGGCCTCAATCCACACCATCTCGGTGCGCGGGACCATGACCTCCTTGACGATCGTGTCTCCCAGCTCGAACACCTGATGGATCATCCTGCGCTCGCCGGCCTCGATCACCTCGGACGCCTCCGCCATGTCGACCAGCTCGCGCAGTTCGGCCTCGGAGGTGAACGGCCCGTCGACGAAACCGCGGCCGGGGGTGATCCAGTTGCCCAGGATGATGAGCACCTGGGGGAACCAGCCGAGCACGGTCGTCAGCCCGGTGACCAACCCGGCGGTGCGCAGCGCCAGGGCGTCCGCGTGCTGGCGGCCGAGCGTGCGGGCGCCCACGCCGAGCAGGATGTAGCTGACGAGCACCATGGGCAGCGCCGCCCAGAGCAGCTGCTGCCACAGCGAGTCGAAGTAGTCGGCGACGACGGCGGTTACCAGCACGATGGCGACGACCTCGAACATGATCGCCACGAACAGCATCGTGTTGAGCGAGGGCGCCGGATCCTGGGTCAGCGGTAGCAGCCGATCCGCGCCGCGACGCCCCTCGCGCACGTGTGCCTCGGCCCGGACCTTCGAGAAGGACGTCAGCGCCGACTGGATGGCCGTGGCCAGCCCGGCCACGAGCACACAGCCGACGGCGATCCCCAATTGGATCCACTCGGATTGGGTTAGCAGGATGACTCTCTCTCGGCCGACACCTTAACCGTCATCGTATCCCACCGCGACGTTCCCGAGTTCCCAGCGTCCCGGCGTCGTGGCGTCGTGGCGCCAGGACGCCGTGTGCCGGCAACGCTGGCAGTGCTAGCATTGCAAGCAGGAGGCTCTCATGGCGACACTGACCATCCGGAACCTGTCCGAGAGGACCAAGCGGGGCTTGCGCGCTCGTGCCGCCCGCAATGACCGCTCCATGGAGGCTGAGGTCCGGGAGATCCTGGATCGCGCGGTCGCCCCGCCCCCCGATTTCATCTCCGGCTGGCTCCACGACACTGAACTCCTGCGAGGAGAATTCCGGGTGCCCGAGCGCTCTCTTCCGCGACCGTTCGACCTGGGCCAGGAATGATCGTCGTCGACACCACCGTGCTGTCCGAGCCGCTCAGGCCGACGCCCGAGGCCCGCGTCGTCGCCTGGCTCTCCGCGAACCAGCACCAGGTGGGCATCAGCAGCGTCACCCTCGGCGAGCTCTGGTATGGGGCCGAGCGACTGCCCGTCGGCGCTCGGCGAACGAGACTGCTCGCGTCCCTCACCCGACTGGTCGAGAGCGCGGGCGACCGATTGCTGCCGCATCGGGACGCGGAGGCGCGGGTTTACGCCGCCCTCCGCGCCCGACGCGAGGCCAGCGGAAGACCCATCAGCATCGAGGACGCCATGATCGCCGCCGCCTGCCTCACCCACGACGCCGCGCTGGCCACGCGCAACGTCAAGGACTTCGAACAGCTCCCGATCGAGATCATCAATCCGTGGGAAGTGGCCTGAGGCAGGGTCCCGCGAGTGAACAACCGCTCACCTGATCGCGCTGCCCGTGGTCGCCCTACGTGCGGGACGCGTCCCACGCGGCGATGATCTGATCGTTCAGACCGAACATGATGCGCTTCTCGTCCGGCTCGGCGTGATCAAACCCCAACAGGTGCAGCAGACCGTGCACGAGCAGGTAATCCGCCTCGGCCTCGGGCGAACGGTTGTTCTCGGACGCCTGCGCCGCGGTCACGGTGGGGCACAGCACCACATCGCCGAGCAGACCCAGCGGCGGCTCGTCGTCGTCGCTCGGCGGGCGCAGCTCGTCCATCGGGAAGCTCAGGACGTCCGTGGGTCCGGGCAGGTCCATGAACCGCTCGTGGTAGTCGGCCATCGTCGTCTCGTCGACCAGCAGGATCGACAGCTCGGCCTGCGGGTGAATGCGCAGCTGCTCGAGCGCGAAGGTGGCGAGCTGGACGAGACGCTTCTCGTCCACGTCCTCGCCGGACTCGTTGTTCAGGTCGATCACGTCACGCCTCCCGCGTGGGTTGGTGGATCATCGGCGGCCCGACCGGCCGCGGTCGGCGGCCTGGGACCGCGTCGAGTCGTAGCGATCGTAGGCCGCCACGATGCGGCCCACGAGCCGATGCCGGACCACATCATGGTTGGTGAGCCGACAGAACGCGATGTCGGTCACGCCGTCGAGGATCGACTCGGCCTCACGCAGCCCCGACCGGGTGCCGGTGGGCAGGTCGACTTGGGTGACGTCGCCGGTCACGACCATCCGCGAGTTGAACCCCAGCCGGGTCAGGAACATCTTCATCTGTTCCATCGACGTGTTCTGCGCCTCGTCGAGGATGATGAAGGCGTCGTTGAGCGTCCGTCCGCGCATGTAGGCCAGCGGAGCGACCTCGATCGTACCCGCGGTCAACAGCCGGGGCACCTGATCGGGGTCGAGCATGTCGTGCAGCGCGTCGTAGAGGGGCCGCACATAGGGATCCACCTTGTCGTTCAGCGTTCCGGGCAGGAAGCCGAGCCGCTCCCCTGCCTCGATCGCCGGCCGGGTCAAGATGATGCGGTTGACCTCCTTGGCCTGCAATGCCTGGACGGCCTTCGCCACGGCGAGATACGTCTTGCCGGTGCCGGCCGGGCCGATGCCGAAGACCACGGTGTGCGCGTCGATGGCGTCCACGTAGCGCTTCTGGTTGAGCGTCTTGGGTCGGATGGTCTTGCCGCGCGTGGACAAGATGTTCTGCGTCAGCACCTCGGACGCGTGCGGCTCGCCCGGCTCGGACGCCATGCCCACCACCCGTTCGACGGCGTCGGCGGTCAGGCCCTGGCCCGTGCGGGCGATGGTGATGATCTCGGTGAGCGCTTCGGCGGCGGTGACCACCGCGTCTGGCGTCCCGGACAGGGTGATCTCGTTGCCGCGGACGTGCACGTCGGCGTCCACACTCTTCTCCAGGATGCGCAGGAACTCGTCGCGCGGACCCACGATGGTGACCATCGGGATGGACGCCGGCACGGTGATGTGGCGCACGGCCTCGGGGGTTGGCGTACTCAGGATCTCTCCTCGTGAGGGGAATCTCGTCAGCGGGATGTGTCGCGGCTGCGGCACCGCATGAGTCTAGTTGACGTCCTCGTCGTCCTCGGCGGGATCGATGACGTGCATGGCGGCCTCCTCGGCGGACGCCGCTCCCCCGTCGATGCCGACCGAGAACGCGATCGAGTCGCCCTCGGCGTCGACCCCCGGCTCGCCGTGCCGGGCGTCCACGAGGCGTCCGGCCCGCTGGTTGCCCACTTGGCGGGACTCGCCATCGGGGTTCCAGGGCGTCTCGTCGGGGCCCTTGGCCTCCGGCTCCTCCTGCTTGACGCGCATCTCGAGGTTCTCGCCCTGGCGCATCTCTTCAGGGGTGTTGCCGAAGCCCTGGGCCGGCGACCACTGGTCGGGGGCGATGTACCCCTCGTCGAGCACGTCGTCGACGCCGCGGTCGACGAGGGTATCGGCGGCCTGGAGCTGCTCCAGGTTGTCGTCGGTTTCGTCCGGGGTCCCGATGTTCTCGCTCATGCACTGATCCTGCCACCAACCCCGCCCCGGGACAGGGAGTTTGCGCGGCTCGCCGGGCGGGACACCCGAGACGCGGCGGGCGTCCGCGCGTATGCTGTGCGGCCGTGACGAGGACCGATACCCGACCCGACCACCCCAGCGCCACCTACGCCAGCGGCGGACGCGGCGTCTTCGATCTGGTGCTGGCCGCATTCGTGGCCGTGCTGCTGATCAGCAACATCGGCGCCACCAAGCTGATCCAGTTCGGGCCGAGCGTGGACGTGCTCGGCTTCCCGGTGCTTCCCATCATCACCGATGGCGGGGCGTTTCTGTTCCCGCTCGCCTACATCATCGGCGACGTGCTGGCCGAGGTGTACGGCATGCGCAGGGCGCGCCGCGCGATCATCACGGGATTCGTCATGGCGGCCATCATGAGCCTCACGTTCCTGGCGGTGGACGCCGCCCCGCCCGCCACCGACTGGCCCAACCAGGCGGCGTGGAGCGCCGTGCTCGGCTTCGTACCGCGCATCGTGCTCGCGAGTCTCGTGGGATTCCTGGTGGGGCAGTTCGTCAACGCCTGGGTGCTGACCCGCATCAAGGACCGCTTCGGGGAGCAGCACCTGTGGGTGCGCCTGATCACCTCGACGCTGGTGGGCGAGTTCGCCGACACCGTGTTGTTCTGCACGATCGCGTTCGGGCCGCTGGGGGCGTGGCTCGGGGGCGGGTCGATCCCCGCCCCGCAGCTCATCAACTACATCCTGGTGGGGTGGATCTACAAGGTGCTCGTCGAGGTGCTGTTCCTGCCGGTGACGTACCGGGTCGTGGCCGCCGTCAAACGCCGGGAGCCCGACTACGCCCGCGCCGACGTCCGACCCTGACCTTCAGCGCGGCGCCCCTGGCTCCGGGTTGAGGAGTTGTCCACAGGGGGGCCGGCGAAGGGTGGCTTTCCGGGCAGTGGTGAGCGCAGGCTCATCCCATGACCTCGCCCATCGCGCTGCTCGCGCCGGCGACCCGTCCCGTGCTGGTGCGGCTGCTGCCACCCCTGCCGGACGCCGCCGATGCTCAGCCGCCCCTCCCCTTCCTCGACGAGAGCCCCGGTCCACAGTGGCCGGACGCGCCCGGCCGCTCCCCGCACGAGCGGGTCGTGCGGGCCGTCGTGGTCGCGCTCGTGGAGGTGATGGCAGGACGCCGGCCGCCCACCCAGGCGCGACCGATCGTGTCGCGGCGCGTGGGCGCCCTCGTCGACCACGTCACGCGATCCCGCCTCGCGCATGGTCTGACGGTGGCGACGTTCCGGCTGCAGGAACCGCGCGACGGCGTCGCCGAGATCACCCTGCGGCTCACCGACGGGGAGCGCTCGCGTCCCCTCGCCCTGCGCCTGGAGGGGCGGGGCCGGCGCTGGCGCTGCACCGCCCTGGAGGGCGGCATCGCCGAGGACGCCCACCGTCCCTTTCGGGACAGCCCATGACCGGCCGACTACGCGGGACGTCCGTGGCAGTGCTTGAACTTCTTGCCCGAGCCGCAGTAGCAGCGTTGATTGGGACCGAGCTTCTTGCGCGGCTTGTCGTCGGAATCGACGCCGGCATCGCCGGCGTCCGCCTGCTGTCCGTCCGCCTGCGGTCCTTCCGGCCCGGACGCCGTCGCTGCGGGCGCGGTGCGCACCGCCTGGCCGTCCTCATCGGGAGCGGTGTAGGTCAGCGACGCCGGGTCCTTCGCTCGGGTCAGCCCCGGCGCCCGCACCGAGCCCGCCACGTCGACCGGCGCGCCGTCGGCCCCGGTGACCACGCCCACCTGTGGCGCCGCTTGCTGCGCGGCCGCCACGTTGACCTCCAGATTGAACACGAACCCGATGGACTCCTCCAGGAAGGCGTCCATCATCGCGTTGAACATGTCGCCGCCCTCGCGCTGGTACTCCACCAGCGGGTCGCGCTGCGCCATGGCGCGCAGGCCGATGCCCTCGCGCAGGTAGTCCATCTCGTAGAGGTGCTCGCGCCACTTGCGGTCGAGCACCGTCATCACGATCCGCCGCTCCAGCTCGCGCATCACGGCCGGCGTCAGCTGCTCCTCGCGGCGGTCGTACGCGGCGTCCGCGTCCGCCACGAAGTCGTCCACCATGGAATCGGTCGTCAGGTCGGTCCGCTCGGCGTACTCCTCCAGATCGAGGCCCACCGGGTAGAGCGTCCGCAACTGAGCCCACAGCGCGTCGAGATCCCAGTCCTCCAGGAAGCCCTCCGTGTGCCGGCGCACCACCTGCTCCACGACCCGCGAGGTCGCCACGCGCAGCTGGCCGTCCACGTCGGCGCCCTCGAGCACCTTGCGGCGGTCCCCGTAAATCGTGTGGCGCTGGCGGTTCATCACGTCGTCGTACTTGAGGACGTTCTTGCGCATCTCGAAGTTCTGGCTCTCCACCATCTCCTGCGCGCTCGCGACGGAGTTGGTGACCTGCTTGTTCTCGATGGGCACGTCGTCGGGCACGTTCAGCACCAGCAGGACGCGCTCGATGAGGTCTGCCTTGAACAGCCGCATGAGGTCGTCGGCCAGCGACAGGTAGAACCGCGACTCGCCGGGGTCTCCCTGCCGACCCGAGCGGCCACGCAGCTGGTTGTCGATGCGTCGGCTCTCGTGGCGCTCAGAACCCACCACGTACAACCCGCCCAGGCCGACGACCTCGTCGTGCTCGGCGGACGTCTGCTTCTCCAGCTCCGCGTACACCGGCGGCCACGCCGCCTCGTACTCCTCGGCGTTCTCGCGGGGATCGAGTCCACGCTGCCGCAGTGCGGCGTCCGCCAGGAATTCCGCATTGCCGCCGAGGATGATGTCGGTGCCGCGGCCGGCCATGTTGGTGGCGACCGTGACCGCGCCCCGCCGGCCGGCGAGCGCGATGATCGCCGCCTCCCGCGCGTGGTTCTTCGCGTTGAGCACCTCGTGCTTGACCCCGGCCTTCACCAGCCGCTGCGACAACAGCTCGGACTTCGCGACGGACGCCGTGCCCAGCAGCACCGGCTGCCCCGCCTCGTGGCGCTCGACCACGTCGGCCACGACAGCGTCGAACTTGGCGTCCTCCGTGCGGTAGATCAGGTCGGGCTGGTCGGCCCGGATCATCGGCTTGTTCGTCGCGATCGGCAGGACGCCCAGGCCGTAGATCTTCTGGAACTCGCTCTCCTCGGTCTTCGCCGTGCCGGTCATGCCCGCGAGCTTGTCGTACATGCGGAAGTAGTTCTGAAGCGTGATCGTCGCGAGCGTCTGGAACTCCTCGCGAATCCGGACGCCCTCCTTGGCCTCCAGCGCCTGGTGCAGGCCCTCGGAGTACCGGCGCCCGACCAGCGTGCGGCCGGTGAACTCGTCGACGATCAGCACCTCGTTGTCGGGCGTGACCATGTAGTCCTTGTCGCGCTTGAAGAGCTCCTTGGCGCGGACGGCGTTGCTGAGGTAGCTGATGAGCGGCGTGTTCGCGGACTCGTACAGGTTCTCGATGCCGAGGCTGTCCTCGACCAGCGTGATGCCCGGCTCCAACACCGAGACGGTCTTCTTCTTCTCGTCCACCTCATAGTGCGTGTCGCGCTTCATGCGCTTGGCCAGGCGGGCGAAGACGGGGTACCAGCGCTGGTTGTCCTCGGCCGGTCCCGAGATGATGAGCGGCGTCCGCGCCTCGTCGATGAGGATGGAGTCCACCTCGTCGACGATCGCGTAGTTGTGCCCGCGCTGCACGCAGTCGCCGAGCGACAGCGCCATGTTGTCGCGCAGGTAGTCGAAGCCGAACTCGTTGTTCGTGCCGTAGGTGATGTCGGCGGCGTAGGCGTCGCGGCGCTGCGCCGGCGTCATCTGCTGCAGGATGACGCCGGTCTCCAGGCCGAGGAAGTGGTGGACGCGCCCCATCTGCTCGGACTGGTACTTGGCGAGGTAGTCGTTCACGGTGACGACGTGCACGCCCTTGCCGGTGAGCGCGTTGAGGTAGGACGGCAGCGTGGCCACGAGCGTCTTGCCCTCACCGGTCTTCATTTCGGCGATGTTGCCCAGATGCAGAGCCGCGCCGCCCATGAGCTGGACGTCGTAGTGCCGCTTGCCGAGGACCCGGGTGGCCGCCTCGCGGACCACCGCGAACGCCTCCGGCAGCACCTTGTCGAGGGACTCGCCGTGATCGAGCCGCTCCCGAAACGTGCCGGTCTCGGCGCGCAGTTCGTCGTCGCTCATCGCCTCGAATTCCGGCCCCACGAGGTTGACCTGGTCGGCGATGGCGGCGAGGCGCCTGATCTGGCGTCCCTCACCGAGGTGCATCAGCGTGTCGAGAAGTCCCACGAGAAATCATCCTACCGGGCGCCGACCGGCCCCCATGACCGAGCTCCCCGCCCGCGCACCACCGCAAGGTCCGGCCGCCGCCGCGCGGTCCCTTCTCCCTTTAGAGTGGGGTCGTGGTGTCGGTGACCGGTCCGCTTCTGCAACGCATCGGCGCGTGCCACGACTTCACGCCCAGCGAGCAGGCGGTTGCCGGCTTCTACGCCGACGCGTACCCCGGGGTCGCCCTGCTCAAGCTGCACGAGGTCTGCGCGGCCGCGGGCGTCAGCACGGCCACCGTCATCCGCTTCGCGCGCAAGCTGGGTTACGCCGACTTCCGCGATCTCAACTCCTCGCTCCAGGCCGAGGTGAAGCAGCGCCTCAACGCCCCCCGCGACCGACTGGCCAGACTCGCGTCCCAGCGCGCCGCCCCGCCGCCCGCACCCCGGGCGCTGCAGGAGCGCTTCGCGCTCGCGGCGCAGGATCTGCGCGAGACGGCGCGCGGGATCGACCCCGAGTCCTTCGGCCGCTTCATCGACTTGCTCGCCGACGCCGACCGGCCACTCCACCTCGGTGCGGTGGCCTCCGGCCAGCCGCTGCTGCGCTACTTCGCCCTTCTCCTCGCCTATCTGCGCGGAAACGTCGTCGTCCTGGACGGCACCGACCGCTGGTCGCACGAACTCGCAGGGCTGGACGCCCACGCCGTCGTCGTCGCCGAGGCCTTCGACCGCTACCCCGTGGCCGTTCAGCGCCTGCTGCGCTACGCCAACGCCAAGGGAGCCACCACCGTCCTGCTCACGAACCGGCACTCCAGCCCGTTGGTGCGAGAAACCGACCTGACGCTGTTCGTGGCCAGCCAGAGCCATCCGATGTTCGGCAGCCGCGTCGGCCTGCTGTTGTTGCTCGAGGCCGCCTTGGACGCCCTCGCCGCCCGCCTGCCGAACACCGACGGACGCGCCGACGACATCGAGCACTTCTTCACCGTCATGGGGGGCTACCTGTCCCCGTCGGAGTAACAACTGTCAGCGCACTGACGGATTCCTTGCCCGGGCGCCACACCCGGTGCCACGGTGGAAGGCACCCACCCGTCACCACGAAACGGAGCCCCATGGCCACCAAGCCTGATGCGATCACGAATCCCCTGACCAACCGCGGCACCGCGTGGAGCCTCGCCGAGCGCGCCGACCTCGGTCTCACCGGACGCCTCCCCGCCGCCGTCGAGACCCTCGACCAGCAGGCCACGCGGGCCTACCGCCAGCTGTCGGCCTTCGGCGAGCCGATGCAGAAGTACATCTACCTCGACCAACTGCACAACCGTAACGAGGTGCTGTACTACAAGGTTCTCACCGACCATCTCGTCGAACTGCTGCCCATCGTGTATGACCCGACCGTCGGCGAGGCGATCGAGAAGTGGTCGCGCGACTACCGCCGCTCGCGCGCCATCTACCTCTCGATCGACCGGATCGAGGACGTCCGCGCCTCCTTCGAGACGCTGGATCTCGGCCCGGACGACGTCGACCTGCTGGTGGTCTCCGACGCCGAGGAGATCCTCGGGATCGGCGACTGGGGCGTCAACGGCACCGACATCAGCGTCGGCAAGCTGGCGGTCTACACCGCAGCCGCCGGCATCCACCCGTCGCGCACGGTCGCGGTGAACCTCGACTGTGGCACCGACAACGAGGCGCTGCTCAACGACCCCGCCTACCTGGGCAACCGGCACGCCCGCATCCGGGGCAAGCAGTACGACGCGCTGATCGCGGAGTACCTCAAGGTCGCCACCGAGTTGTACCCCCACGCGCTGTTGCACTTCGAGGACTTCGGCCCTTCGAACGCCCGGCGCATCCTGGTCGACAACGCCGACACGTATCGCATCTTCAACGACGACATGCAAGGCACCGGGGCCATCGTCATGGCCGCGGTGATCTCGGCCATGAAGGTCACCAAACAGACCTTCGCCGACCAGCGTCTGGTCGTCTACGGGGCCGGGACGGCCGGTACCGGCATGGCCGACCAGATCCACGCCGGTATGGTGCGCGCCGGGCTGTCGGATGCGCAGGCGCGCGACCGCATCTGGCTGGTGGACATCAACGGACTCGTCATCGACTCCATGGACGACCTGCCCGACTACCAGCAGGTGTACGCGCGCTCGGCGTCCACGGTGAAGAGCTGGAAGCGCGTCGACGACAGGATCGGGCTGCTCGAGGTGGTCACCCGGGTGAAGCCGACCATCCTGATCGGCACCTCCACCGACCACAACGCGTTCACCCAGCAGGTCATCGAGGCCGTGGCCGCCGGCGTCGAGCGGCCCATCGTGTTGCCCCTGTCGAACCCGACGCAGAGGATCGAGGCGATGCCAGCCGACGTGATCGCGTGGAGCAAGGGCAGGGCGCTGGTGGCGACCGGCATCCCGGTCGAACCGTTCGACTACGACGGCACCAGGTACACGATCGGCCAGGGCAATAACGCGCTGCTCTACCCCGGGCTCGGTCTCGGCACCATCGTCGCGGGCGCCAGGCACGTCACGGACGGCATGCTGCTCGCCGCCGCCGAGGCCGTCGCCAGCCAGGTCGACCCGTCGGGACTGGGTGCCTCGCTGCTGCCCGCGGTCGACAACCTGCGCGCCTCCTCGGCCACCGTGGCCGTGGCGGTGGTGAAGCAGGCGATCGCGGACGGCGTCGCGACCGTCGAGCCGACCAACATCGTCCAGGCCGTGCAGGACGCCATGTGGCAGCCGGCCTACGCGGACACGCCGTCACGGTGAGCATGATGGCGGCGGAGACCACCCACCCCGAGGACGTCTGGGCCCTGGCCCTGCGCAACCTGGTGGCAGGAGGCCACCCGACGTCGGACACGATCACCGCGGTCGAGTCGCTCGCGCGGGCCTACGGCCGGGACGTCCGGGTGGTGCCGTCGTGGTCCTCGTTCACCCTCGTGGACGCCGCCGACCGACCCCTGCGGATCGTCGACGTGGCGCCGCTGGGGGTCAACATGGCCGCGGTCACCGCCACACTGGCGACCATGGACGCGGCGGCGTCCGCCCCGCACCCGCCCCCGCCGGCCGATCTGGCTGCGCGGCTGACCGCGGCCGCCGCTCGGCCGCCCTACCCGACGTGGCTCTTCGCCCTGGCTGCCGCGACGGGCGCGACCGCGCTGGCCGTGATCTTCGGCGCCGTCCGGCCCTCGACGTATCTGTTCGTGCCGGTCGCCGCCGCCCTCGGCGCGGTGCTGCGACGGTTCCTTGGGCGGCGCGGCGTCGGCCTGATCGGGCAGGCGTTCGGCGCGGCCCTGATCGGCGGGCTCGCTGGAGCCCTCTCGGTGCAGCTCGACCTCACCAGCCCGGCCCGTCTGGTGGCGGTGTGTCCCGCGATGGTCCTCGTGCCCGGCCCCCACCTCCTCAACGCCACCCTCGACCTCGCCGCGCGGCGCATGACCATGGGTCTCGGACGCCTCGCCTACGGCTCCCTCATCGTGCTCGCCATCTGCGCCGGCCTGCTGCTGGGACTGGCACCCGGGGGCGATCTGCCGGTGACCGCCGCCGGCCTCAGCGTCGCCCTGTGGCTCGACGTGCCCGCGGCGATGGTCGCCGCGGCTTCCTACCCCATCTACTTCTCGCTCAACGCACGGCTGATCATCTGGCCCGTGCTCGTGGGTGGGCTGGCCCACGCGATGCGCTGGTTCGTGGTCACCGACGCGGGCTGGGGCGTCGTCGCAGGCGGGTTCGTGGCCTGCCTGATCGCCGGTGCCCTGCTCGGACCGGTCGCGCGGCGCCACGGGGCGTCGTTCGCCGGGGTGGGGTTCGCCGCGGTCGTGGCGCTGGTGCCGGGTGTCTACGTCTTCCGGGGCGTCTCGGGCCTGCTCGACCTGACCGTCGCGGCGACCGCCGACACCACCACCGCAGTGGCCGGCGATCTCAGCGCGGGTGGCCTGACCCTGGTGGCGATGGCGATCGGCCTGGTGGCCGGCAAGGCGCTGACCGCGGCGCTGAGGCCGCTCACCCGCGTCGAGGTCAGAGGAGGGCGCTGAGGCGTCCGGCCAAGGTGCCGCGATCGCTCGCCCGCACGTCAATGAGCCCCAGCCAGCCGGCCATCAGGTGCAGTTCGGACGCCAGCGCCGCGGCCGTGGCGTCCGGCGGCGCGCCCTCCTCCAGCCACGCGGCCTGCACGCGCAGGACGCCGGCGGCGCGGTCGGCCTTGAGGTCGACGCGGGCGGCGATCCTGTCACCGTGGACGAACAGGTAGACGTAGTAGCCGTGGACGCGCTGGGGCGCCGGCACGTAGATCTCGATGCGGTACTCGGCGTCGAAGAGCTGCTCCACGCGGGGGCGGTCGAACACGAGGCTGTCGAACGGGCTGACCAGCGCGTGGGCGTCCACCGTGCGGGGCCGACGGGCGCCGTGCCACAGCCAGAACGGCTGGGCGAGTCCGCGGACCGTCGCGGGAATGAGCTCGCCGGACGCCTCGAGCGCCGCCACCGCGCGGCGAACCCCGTCGGTGCGCAGGTAGAAGTAGGTGGCCAGCGACTTGAGGTCGGCCACGCCCAGCGCCCGGGCCGCGCGGCGCACGAACGCGAGGCGGGCGGCATCGGCGTCCAGCTCGCCCCGGGCGAGGATCTCGGGCGGCACGACCCGCTCCACCAGGTCGTAGCGGCGCTCGAAGGCGCTGTTGCGGCTGGCCACCCCCACCGTCCCGGCGGTGAAATGGTGTTCGAGGATGTGCTTGACCTCCGACCAGTTCCACCCCCAATGGGCGCGGGAACGCTCCTCGACGTTCTCGATCTCGCGCGGGGTCAGCGGGCCGCCGGCGGCGACGTCGGCGAGGACGCGCTCCTCCAGATCCGGCTTGGTGGCGCGGATGCGGGTCAGGGCGTCCCGCTCGCGCTGCGCCGCGACGCCCATCCGCCAGCGCAGCGCGGGGAACAGCTCGACGTCGATGAGGCTGGCGGCGTGACCCCAGTACTCGACCAGCCGCCGTGGCGCGCGGCCGGCGGCGCGATCGAGCAGGGCGGGATCGTAGGGCCCGAGCCGGGCGAACAGCGGCATGTAGTGCGCTCGCACCGCCACGTTGACCGAGTCGATCTGGAACTGGGCAACCTGATCGATGACGCCCGCGACCTGCCGCATGCCGACGGCGGCCGGTCGCGGGCGCCCGAAGCCCTGGGCCGCCAACGCGACCCGGCGGGCGGCCTCCAGCGACAACCGGACCGGCGTCACTCCTGCTTCGCGACGTCGAGGTGGATGACGCCGTAGTCGTACGCGCGACGGCGGTAGACGACGCTGGGGGCGCCGGACTCGGCGTCGACGTAGAGGAAGAAGTCGTGCCCGACCAACTCCATCTCGTCGAGGGCTTGGGCCAGGGTCAGCGGCGTGGCAGGAAAGATCTTCTCCCGGACGACCAGGGGGCCGTCACCGGTGATTTCGAGCCCGCCGATGCGCTGGACGGGCGGCTCGTCGCTCTCGGTCGGCATCGACTGTTCCACGGGCGCGCTGGCGAGGGATTCGGCGACGCGCAGGCCTCGGTGCACCTTGCGGCGGTCGGCGGCGCGGCGCAGCTGCGACTTCATCTTGTCGAGCGCGTGCTCGAACGCCATGGACTTGTCATCGGCGGCGGCCTCGGAGCGGACGACCGGTCCTCGCCCGTACAGCGTGATCTCGACGCTGGTGGCGTGGTCGGGCTGCTTGTGGGGGTAGGTCGATACCTGTACCTCGACCCGCTGGACGCGATCCCGGAAGCGCTCGATCGACGCGATGCGCTCGCTCACCCTCTCGCGAAAATCGTCGGAGATGCTGCAGCGGCGGCCGGTGACGATGACGTCCATGTCGAACCCTCCTGGATCTCGGATACACGAAAGGCACCGGGCCAGCCTCCGGCGCGGGACGCCGAGGCGGTGGCTGTTGGTGCCATGGCCCGACCCTAGCGCAGGGCCGTCCAACATTCACCCGGACGACCCTGACACGACCCCGCCCGTTCATCCGCACCTGCGTCACAGGGCCATCCGCACTGCGTAACAGGGCCGCAACGTGGCCCTAACAGACCCGAAACCGGACAGTCCCGGGGTCGAAACACGGCAGGTTCACAGTGAGGCCCATGATCTACGAAATCAATCCGGGCGACACGGCCTGGGTACTGACCAGCGCGGGGCTCGTCTTTCTCATGACGCCCGGTCTGGCGCTGTTCTACGGCGGCATGGTGCGCGCCAAGGGCGTGCTCAACATGATGATGATGAGTTTCATCACGATGGGGACCATCGGCGTCCTCTGGGTGCTGTACGGCTACTCCCTGGCCTTCGGCAACTCGATCGGCGGGGCGGGCATCCTCGGCAACCCTCTGGAGTTCGCTGGTCTCGCCGGCCTCATGGATCCGGCCTCCGAGTCGGGCACCCTGCCCACGATGGCGTTCGTGGGCTTCCAGGCGGCGTTCGCGATCATCGCCGTGGCGCTCGTCTCCGGTGCCATCGCCGACCGCGCGACCTTCAAGGGGTGGACCCTCTTCACGATCGTGTGGGGCACGCTTGTCTACTTCCCTGCCGCCCACTGGGTGTTCTCCTTCTCCTCCGATGACGGCAGCTTCGTCGGCGGGTGGATTGCCAATCAGGTGCAGGCCATCGACTTCGCGGGCGGTACGGCGATCCACATCAACGCCGGCGCTGCGGCCCTGGCCCTCGCGCTCGTGCTGGGGCCCCGGCTGGAGTTCGGCAGCCGTCCCATGCGGCCGCACAACATGACGATGGTCATGCTCGGCGCCGCGCTGCTGTGGTTCGGGTGGTTCGGCTTCACCGCCGGCTCGGCCGTCGCCGCCGACACGACCGCCGCCGTGGCCTGGGTGAACAC
>JAKDIK010000307.1 GCA_030450535.1 Propionibacteriaceae bacterium | reverse complement strand
GAGAAGGCCAATAGGAGGGTCAAGGCGGAGATCGCCGTCACCGCGTGACGCCTCGACCCACGACACCACCGACTTACCCATCTCAAGAGATGAAGGAAATGCATCCATGATCGCCACTGCTCCGCTGTCGGAGTTCTTCGAGGGGTTGTTCGGCGTGGAGCCGTCCGGGTTCTGGGCGGGGCCGGGTCGGGTGAACCTGATCGGTGAGCACACCGACTACAACGACGGGCTCGTGCTGCCGTTCGCGATCGACCGATGGGCGGTGGCTGCCCTGCGGTTGCGGTCGGACCGGACGATCCGGCTGGCCACCGACTACGTCGACGGTGTCGTCGAGACCACCCTGGACCGGATCGGACCCGCTGGGCTGTCGGGCTGGTCGGCCTACCCGCTGGGCGTGGTGTGGGCGCTCGGCGAACACGGCGCCGACCTGACGGACCTGCCCGGATTCGACCTGGCCCTGACCTCGGACGTGCCGGTCGGGGCGGGCTTGTCATCGTCGGCAGCGATCGAGAGTGCGGTCGGGATGGCGCTCAACGAGGCGTGGCAGCTGGGCCTCGATCGACAGACCCTCGCCCGGGTTGGGCAGCGTGCCGAGAACGTGGTCGTGGGCGCGCCGACCGGCATCATGGACCAGTCGGCATCCCTACTGGGCGCACCGGACTGTGCGGTGTTCCTCGACTGTCGGAGCCTGGACGCCGAGGTCGTGCCGTTGGGCCTGGACGCCGCCGGTATCGAGGTCCTCGTGGTCGACACGCGCGTCAGCCACGCCCACGCCGACGGCGGCTACGCCTCCAGGCGCACCGCCTGTGAGGCGGGCGCCAGGATTCTGGGCGTCCCCATGCTCCGCGACGTCACCGTCGCCGACCTCGACCGGGCCCGCACCCTGTTGGATGACGTGACGTTCCGCCGGGTGCGGCACGTGGTGACCGAGAACCAACGCGTCCTCGACACGGTGCGCCTGCTGCGCCACGAAGGCCCGTCGGCGATCGGCGCACTGCTGGACGCTTCGCACGCGTCCATGCGCGACGACTTCGAGATCTCCACCCCCGAGTTGGACCTGGCCACCGACGTCGCCCGCGCCCATGGTGCGATCGGTGCGCGCATGACCGGAGGCGGGTTCGGCGGCTGCGTGATCGCCCTGGTGCCTGTGGACGCCGTCGCGACGGTGACCGACGGCGTCCGGGAGGCGTTTGCCTCTGCTGGGTTCACGGAGCCGGGCATCTTCACCGTCCGCCCGGTGGCCGGCGCCGGCCGGATCGAGGTGACGCCATGACGTCGTGGCTGGTGACCGGTGGGGCGGGCTACATCGGCTCTCACGTGGCCCGGGTGTTCGCCGAGCGGGGCATCGGCGTCGTCGTGGTGGACGACCTGTCCAGCGGACACCGGGAGTTCGTCGACCCCGGCGTCCCGTTCGTGGAAGGGTCGATCCTGGACGGCGACCTGCTCGGTCGCACGTTCGCCGCGCACGACGTTGAGGGCGTGATCCACATCGCCGGCTTCAAGTACGCCGGCGAGTCGGTCAAGCGTCCGCTGCACACCCTGCGGCAGAACGTGGTCGGCACCATGGTCCTGCTGGAGGAAATGCAGCGGGCGGGCGTCGGCAAGGTCGTGTTCTCCTCCAGCGCGGCCGTGTACGGGACGCCCGACGTCACCCTGGTCACCGAGGACACCCCCAAGGACCCCCAGTCGCCCTACGGTGAGTCGAAGCTGATCGGGGAGTGGTTGCTCGCCGATCAGGCGAGAGCGACCGGGCTGGCGCACACGTCGCTGCGCTACTTCAACGTGGTCGGGTCGGGCTACCCCGACCTGTACGACACCAGCCCGCACAACCTGTTCCCGCTGGTCTTCGACGCACTCCTCGCGGGCAGGACACCTCGCGTCTTCGGCGATGACTACCCGACCCCCGACGGCACGTGCGTGCGCGACTACGTCCACGTCCACGACCTCGCCCTCGCCCACGTGACCGCCGCCGAACGGCTCACCGCCGGCGCCCCCGTCGACGCCGCATACAACCTGGGCAGCGGCAGCGGGGTCTCGGTCGCCGAGATCATGACCGCGATCGCCGACGTCACCGGCATCCAGTTCACCCACGAAGTCGCCCCCCGCCGTGCCGGCGACCCGCCCCGAATCGTCGCCAACGGCGACCGGGCCGCCCGCGACCTCGACTGGGCGATGCGTCACACCCTGACCGACATGGTCGCCAGCGCCTGGCAGGCGCAATCGAGAGGACCCCGCCGATGAACGACACCCGACCCACCGAGCCCGGGCTGGCCCAGGCCCTGGAAAAGATGCGTGCCGCTGGCGCGGACGACGCTGCCCGCACGGTCTTCGCGCACTACTACCGCCTCGCCGCCACCGGCGAGACCGGCCTGATCCCCGAGGAGACGATCAGCCCCCTCACCGACGTCGAACGCCTCGCAGACGTGGACGTCGACGAGACGCAGGCACACGACGCTCTCGCCCAGACCGTCATGATCAAGCTCAACGGCGGCCTCGGCACCTCCATGGGCCTGGACCGCGCCAAGACCCTGCTCCCCGTCCGCGACGGGCAAACCTTCCTCGACCTCATCGTCGCCCAGGTCCGCCACGCGCGGGAGCGCTACGACGTGCGACTCCCCCTGCTGTTCATGAACAGCTTCCGCACCCGGGCCGACACCCTCACCCACCTCGAGCGGTACCCCGACCTCGCCGCCGACGGGCTACCCGTCGACTTCCTGCAGAGCGCCGAACCCAAGATCCGCGTCGATGGTCTCGTCCCCGTGACCTGGCCCGCCGACCCAACCCTGGAATGGTGCCCACCCGGCCACGGCGAGGTGTACACCCGCCTCGCGTCTTCCGGCGTCCTCGACGCCCTGCTCGAGCGCGGCTACCGGTACCTCACCATCGCCAACGGAGACAACCTCGGCGCCGCACCCGACCCGCGCCTAGCGGGTTGGTTCGCCGCCACCGACGCCCCCTACGCCGCCGAAGTGTGCCTTCGCACCGCGAACGACCGTAAGGGCGGACACCTCGCCGTCCGCCGCAGCGACGGCCAACTCATCCTCCGCGACACCGCCCAAACGCCGGCCGACCAGATGCACTACTTCACCGACGAACACCGCCACCGATACTTTCACTGCAACAACCTGTGGCTCGACCTGCAACGCCTCCACGACCGCCTCAGCCAGTCCGGGCCGGTACTCGGCCGGCCCCTCATCCGCAACGAAAAGACCGTCGATCCCACC
>JAKDIK010000078.1 GCA_030450535.1 Propionibacteriaceae bacterium | reverse complement strand
CCGTCCGGTGCCGGCTACGCCATGGCCAACCGCCGCATCATCGCCCGCGCCCTGGAGCCCGTGCACCGCCAAGCCAACCTGCGGCGGCTGCGCGGCTGGTTCGACGTCATGCAGGCCGCCCTGTTGGACGCCGCGCCCCCCGGCGTCGACGACGTGCCCCGCGTCGTGCTGCTCACGCCCGGACCCGGCAGCGAGACGAGCTACGACCAGGGCCTGCTGTCCATCCTGCTCGGCCACCCGCTGGCCCAGTCCGACGACCTCCTCATGCGCGGCGGACGCCTGTGGCTGCGCACCACGGGCCGGCTCGAGGCCGTCGACGTGATTCTGCGGCGCGTCGACCCCGCGTGGTCGGACTCCCTCGATCTTCTCGCCCAGTCGCGCCTCGGCGTCCCGGGCCTCGTGGCGGCCGCGCGGCGCGGCAGCGTGAGCATCGTCAACCCCCTGCGCGCCGGCGTCATGGAGAATCCCGGGCTGGTCCCGTTCCTCGCCCCCGCCGCCCGGGCACTGCTGGGCGAGGATCTGCTGCTGCCGCAGCCGACCACGTGGTGGTGCGGGGACCCCGCGTCCCGCCGCCACGTGCTGGATCACCTGGGCGGGCTGCTCATCAAGCCCATCTCGCGCAGCATCACGGGCGCGTCCGCACCCGGCTGGCTGCTGAGCACCGCCGAGATGGCCGAGCTCCGCGGCCGGATCGAGGCCGAGCCCTGGGCGTGGACGGCGCAGGAGCCCGTCGCCACGGGCACGGCTCCCGTCGTGACCCCCTTCGGCCTGGAGCCACGCAACGTCGTGCTGCGCACCTTCGGTGTGGCCCTGGGCGACTCGTTCCACTTCATGCCGGGCGGCCTGGCCCGGGTGGCGACCGAGCCGGACGCGTTCATCGTCACCAACCAGTCGGGCGCGGCCAGCAAGGACGTCTGGGTGCTCGAGCCCGAGGGCACCCCCGTCCCGCGCATCGATCTCGACCTGCACGTGCGCACCCGGGCCCTGCCCTCGGACGCCCAGCTGCCCGGCCTCACCCCCCGCTCGGCCGACAACCTGTTCTGGATGGGGCGCTACGCCGAGCGAGCGGAGTTCGTGTCCCGCCTGCTGCTGGTCGCCGACAACATGGTCGAGGACCACGCCCGCCACCCGGGCACGCCGGGGCACACGGCCATGCGCTCGGTGCTCGCGTCCGTCACCGAGGTCACCACGGTGCGACCCGGCTTCACCGGGCCGGGCGCCGAGGAGCGGCTCGCCGTCCCGCAGCAGCACCTGTCGACGCTGCTGCTGGACAACTACCAGCCGGGCAGCGTCGCCAACAGCGTCGTGCGGGCTGTCAACGCGGCCACCGACGTGCGCGAGCTGCTGAGCCTCGACACGTCCTCGGTGCTGTCGCGCCTGCAGCGGGCCATCGCGGACGCCCGGGACGAGGGCGCCGACGTCGCGATCCAGCAGACGGCGATGCGGGCGCTCGACTCGACGCTCGCGCTGTCGGGGCTGATCGCCGAGAGCCTCGTGCGGGACCCCACGTGGGCGTTCCTGGAGGCCGGCCGACGCCTCGAGCGGGCCCAGACCACCGTGCGGCTGCTCCGCAACACGGTCGCGATCCCGGCCACGCCCGTCGTGGAGCCGATGGTCGTCGAATCGGTGCTCCGCGTCGGGGACTCCCTGATCACGTACCGGCGGCGCATGGCGGCAGGCGTCGGCTCGGCCAAGCCGGTCGCGGCCGCCCTCGACCTGCTCGTCGCCGATTCCACCAACCCCCGCTCGGTGGTGTTCCAGCTCGAGCGGCTCCGTGACGCCCTGGTCCACGCTCCCGACCCGCGGATCACCGCGTCCATCCGGGAGATCATCGGCTTCGTCCGTGACATCGACACCGAGGAGTCGAGCGGCGGCCTGCGCCTCGACCTCGTGGACGCCCTCGTCGCCGGAGAGGGCATGCTGCGCGACCTGTCGGACGCCATCGTGGCCACCCACTTCACCTCGCAGGCGCCCCAGAGCAGCTTCGCCGTCGCCGAGCTCACCCGGAGGGACGCATGAGCACGCCCGACCACTACGCCCCGCACCGCTACGAGGTGCGCCACGAGACGGCCTACACCTACGAGCTCGACGTGACCAGCTCGTTCGGACGCGCCTGCCTGCGCCCGCGCGAGACGGCGTCCCAGCGCATCCTGACCCACGAGATCACCATCTCCCCCGAGCCGGACGTCCTGGACGAGCACGTGGACGCCTTCGGCAACCACAGTCACTATGTGGAGATCCAGACGCCGCACACCTCGCTGGTGGTCACCAAGCGGAGCACGGTGGTCGTCGAATTCGACCGGGTCGACCTCGAGGCGCTCAACGCGATGACGGTGGCGCAGGCGGCGGACGCGGTGCGGGCGGACGCGAGCGTGGATCCCCTGGAGCGCTCCATCTTCTCCATGCCCTCGGAACTCGTGGAACTCTCGACGCCGGTCCGGGAGTTCGCGCAGACGCTGTTGTGGCCCGAACGCCCGCTGGGGGATGCGATTCGCGCGATGTACCACGACATCTACACCGACTTCACCTACTCCAAGGGCGCCACCAGCGTGAAGACGACGCTGCCCGAGCTGCTGGAGAGCCGCGCGGGCGTCTGCCAGGACTTCGCGCACCTGGCCGTGGGCTGCTTCCGCGCGGTGGGGCTGCCCGCCCGCTACGTGAGCGGCTACATCGAGACCTACGCGCCGCCGGGGCAGCAGAAGCTGGCCGGGTCGGACGCGACGCACGCGTGGGCGTCCGTCATGATCCCCGGCGGTCGCTGGGTCGACCTCGACCCCACCAACGACCACCTCGCCGACAGCCGCTACATCACCACCGCGTGGGGTCGCGACTTCCGCGACGTGTCGCCGCTGAAGGGCGTCATCTTCACCGAGGGCAAGAAGAGCACGCTCTCGGTGGCGGTGGACGTCATTCCCCTGGACTCCTGAGCACGGCGAGGAGCCCGTGGGCGGGCGAGGAACCCGTGGGCGCGGCGCGGTGCCGCCGCGCCGGCGTCGGGCCTGATTAGGGTGGTGACGTCACGAGGAGGAACCATGACGCAGCCCGACCCGCACTGGGACGCCGACGCCGATCGCACGCAGGAACTGCCCACGCGCTCCGGATTTGGGCCGGACGACGAACGCACGCAACAGCTGCCGGTCTCCGACGGCTACACCGATGCCGAACGCACCCGCGAGCTCCCGACCTACGAGCCGGTCCAGCCGATGGAGCCGCGGCGCGAGCCGGTGGCGGTGCCGGCGCCTCAGGGCTGGGGCACGGGTGCGACCGGGGGCGGGGCGTCCGCCTACCGCGACGAGGCCTACCGTGAGGAGGACGGCGACCCGCACGACAGCGACTCGTGGCGCTGGCAGATGGCGCGCCAGACCAACAAGCCGTCGACCGACCTCGGCCTGCTCGTGCTTCGGCTGCTGTCGCTGCCGTTGGTCCTGCACGGCCTGCACAAGCTGCTCGACTTCGGCACCTTCGCCTCGGCGCTCGGCGGCAACACCGTCGGGGCGATGGCGCCGGAGATCATCGGGGTGGCGATCGTGACCGGCCAGATTCTGCTGCCGCTGATGATCGCCGTGGGCGCCCTGACGCGGCTGTGCGCGCTGCTGCAGGCGGCCATGATGGGGTCGATCTACGCCTTCTGGGTGCTCGCGAGCAGCCCGGTGCTGGACGCGGCCACCGGTGGCCTGTCGGGCGAGGCGGCACTGGGGTACGCCGCGCTGGCCCTGCCGCTGTTCTTCACCGGGGCGGGCCGGTTCTCCGTCGATCACGGTCTCACGAGCGGACGCCGCGAGCGCATCGCCGACAAGCGGGTCGCCAAGGCCTCGCGCTGAGGCGTCCGTCCTGGGTCGTTCGTCCCGGGCCATCTGTGCTGGTCGTCCGGGCTGGTCGTCCGGGCTGAGCCGACGGGCGGAATGCACGGCCGCGTCCGGGCGTTGAGTACTCGACCCGTGCACGCCGCTCGGGGAGGAGGAAACCCGACATGCTCGACCCGACGACCCTGTTCAGCTGGGAGCCCCACGTCGACCAGCGCACCGTGCACGCCGACACGATGATCGTGACGCTCGGCAGCTACGTCGACGCCGGCCACACCCAGCGCCAGACCGATGAGCAGCTGCTCCAGCACCTGCCCAACCGGCTGCTCGGCACCTTCGACGCCGACCAGCTCATCGACCACACCGTCCGGCGGCCGACGATCACGTTCGACCGGAATCACTTCACCGACTACGCCCCGCACCGCATCGCGCTGCACCTGGTGACCGACACCGACGGTCGCGACTTCCTGCTGCTGAACGGCCCCGAGCCGTCGCTGCAGTGGGAGCGCATGGCCGCCGCGGTGAACCACCTCGCCGGTCAGCTCGACGTGCAGCAGACCGTGCTGGTGCAGACGATGCCCGCCCCGGCGCCGCACACGCGTCCGGTCGTGGTGACGCCGTACGCGAGCGACCCGACGCTGGTGTCCACCGAACCGGTGCTCGGCACGTTCACGCTGAGCGCTGCCTTCCCGGGCGTCCTCACGCTGCGGATGGGCGAGGCAGGCCACCCGGTGCTGGGCCTGCTCGCCCACGTGCCGCACTACATCTCCGACCACGACTTCCCGCCGGCGACGTCCGCGATGATCGAGGCGCTGCGGGACGCCACCGCGCTCCGGCTGCCCACGGACGGCCTCGATCTGGCGTCGACCATGGTGCGTCAGCAGATCGACGCGCAGGTGAGTCAGAGCGAGGAGCTGACGGCCATGGTCGAGGCCATGGAGCGTCAGTTCGACGAGTTCACCGAGAAGATGCGCATCGTGCCGCCCACCGAGCAGCAGCTGCCCAGCGCCGAAGAGATCGGGGCGAAGTTCGAGGACTTCCTCGCCAACCTCGGTGACGCCGACCCGGCCGCAGGCGGCGATGCCGATGACGGCGATGCCGATGACGGCGAGGGCCCGCGTCCGAGCTGAGCGGTCCGTGTCCGCCGGGTCGGGCCTTTTCCCGGCCCGGCCACCGCGGTGTCTGGCAGGATGAACCATGGCCAAGACCCCGAAACTCAGCAAGAAAATCTATGAGGCCGAGCTGTCACGGCTGCAGCGCGAACTCGTCGAGATGCAGGAGTGGGTGAAGCAGAGCGGCGCCCGGATCGTCGTGATCTTCGAGGGCCGCGACGCCGCCGGCAAGGGCGGCGCAATCAAGCGGATCACGGAGTTCCTGAACCCGCGCGTGGCATCCGTCGTCGCCCTGCCGGCGCCGACCGAGCGGCAACGCACCCAGTGGTACTTCCAGCGCTACGTCGAGCACCTGCCGGCGGCCGGTGAGATTCGGCTGTTCGACCGCTCCTGGTACAACCGCGCCGGCGTCGAGAAGGTGATGGGCTACTGCACCGCCGCGGAGCACATCCGCTTCCTGCGCCAATGCCCGATCTTCGAGCGCATGCTCATCGACGACGGCGTCATGCTGCGCAAGTACTGGTTCAGCGTGTCGGACGCCGAACAGCACAAGCGCTTCAGCTCGCGGCTGTCCGACCCGATGCGCCGCTGGAAGCTCTCCCCGACCGATGTGGAGTCCCTGACGCGCTGGGAGGACTACAGCCGCGCCAAGGACGAGATGTTCGTGCACACCGACGTCGAGCCGGCGCGCTGGAACGTGGTCGAGGCCGAGGACAAGCGCAGCGCCCGGCTCAACATGATCCACCACCTGCTGGACTCGATTCCCTACAGCCACGTCGAGCGGCCCACCCTCGAGCTGCCCAAGCGCCCGCCGTCGACGGGCTACGTGCGCACCGACAAGGGGTTGCTGCTGGAGGTGCCGGACTTCGCCGCGACCCTGACGGCCGACAACGTGCCGGAGCAGTACAAGGATCCCGAGGACGCCTGAGCCACCTACACCTCGAACGGCTCCGGGTCGCCGGCCCCGATGCGGAGCACCTCGACCTGCTCACCGGTCAGGTCGACAACCGTGGTCGGACCCAGGCCGGCGTCCCCGGAGTCGAGCACCGCGTCCAGGGCGTTGCCGAGCTCCTCGTTGATGGCCCAGCCGTCGACGCTGGCGTCCTCGTGACCCGGCAGGATGAGGCTGCTGGACATCAACGGCTCGCCAAGTGCGTCCAGCAGCGCCCGCGCGGTCACGTGCTGCGGAATGCGGACGCCCACGGTGCGGCGCTTCTCCTGCAGCATCGCCTTGGGCGCCTCGCGCGTCGCCTTGAGGATGAACGTGTACGGCCCCGGCGTGTACGCCCGCAGCAGCCGGAACGTGTCGTTGCCCATCTCGACGTACTGGCCCAGCTGCGCGAACTCGCTGCAGACGAGGGTGAAGTTGTGGTGCCGGTCGAGATCCCGAATGCTCCGGATGCGCTCGAGACCGTCCCGGTTGCCCATCACGCAGCCGAGCGCGAAGCCCGAATCCGTCGGGTAGGCCACCAGCCCCTGATCGCGCAGGATGTCGACCACCTGGGTCAGCGCCCGTGGCTGCGGGTTGTCGGGATGGACGTCGAAGTAGCGAGCCATGGCGCTCATTCTCCCATGGGCGAAGCGGCGACGGGCACCACCCGCGACCATGGAAGGATGGACGCCATGGCGCTGCTCAACCTCCCCGAAGCCCGGCTCCGCGAACGCACCTCGCTGAAGTGGCGCACCTTCGACGCCGACGTGCTGCCCTTGTGGGTGGCCGAGATGGACGTCGAGCAGCATCCCGCCGTGCAGGAGGCCCTCGTGGACGCCATCCGCCGCGGCGACACCGGCTACCCCCACGGGACGGCCTACGCCGAGGCCTACGCGGCCATGGCCGAACACCGGTGGGGCTGGCGTCCGGCTCCCGAGCAGATCCGGCGCTCGGGCGACGTGATGAACTCGATGCTCGCCCTGCTGGTCGGCAACACCGCCGAGGGCGACCACGTCGTGATCAACCCGCCCGTCTACCCCCCGTTCTGGCAGATCGTCACCGGCTATCGGCGCCACCTCACCGAGGTGGCACTGACCCCGGCCGGACGCCTTGACCTGCCCGCGATCGAGGCGGCCCTCGACGGCCCCGACGACCCCAGCGCCTACCTGCTGTGCTCGCCGCACAACCCGACGGGCACGATCCACACCGCCGATGAGCTCGGCGCCCTCGCCACCGCGTGCGCGGAGCGGGGCGTCGTCCTCATCGTGGACGAGATTCACGCGCCGCTGATCGACCCCGGGAACGAGTTCGTGCCCGTGCTGTCGGTGCCGGCGGCACAGCGCGCCATCGTGACCTTCTCAGCGGGCAAGGGCTGGAACCTCGCCGCGCTCAAGGGCGGGGTGATGCTCCGCGGCACCGAGGCGGCGGGGGTCTTCGACAAGCTGCCCCCGCTGGCCAACCAGTCCACCGGCCATCTGGCCACGATCGCGCACACCGCAGCCCTCACCCACGCCCAGGACTGGGTGGACCAACTGATGACCGAGGTCGCCGCCAACAAACAACTGCTCGTCGACCTGCTCGCCGCGGACCTTCCCGGCGTGACCTACCGGCCCGGGCCGGCCACCTATCTGGCGTGGCTGGATTGCAGCGCCCTGGGTCTGGCCCACCCGCGCAACCACTTCCTCACGCGCGGCAAGGTGGCGCTCAACGGTGGTGCGGATTTTGGCGCCGCCTTTGGCCAGTTCGTCCGCATGAACCTTGCGGCGTCCCCGGAGCTGATCACGCGGGCCGTCCAGCGGATGGCCGCCAGCCTGGCCTGACGGGGGATGCGCCGCGCCCCCGCTGCGCCGAGTCCTGCCCGGCGGCTAGGGCGTCCGCAGGTCGGCCTCGGCCCGACCGGACGCCTCGAGGGAACTGATCCCGATGAGGCTGAGGAACACCGTGGGTGCCGACGAGTGCGTCTCGACGCGGACGCGGCCCGCCTCGATGCTCACCGTTCCGGCAACGCCCCGGTCGGCCAGAACCCGCTGGGCCGCGCCCCGCACCGCGCCCACGTCGAGCGCCTCGCCACCGGCCCGCGAGGTGGCGCCGGTGTCGATCGCGGCGCGTGCCGCCTGGGCCGCAGCGCTCTCGGCCGTCCGGATCGCGTTGGCCTTGGCGCCGCCGTCCACCACGAGCCCCGCCACCAGGATCAGCGCCATCACCACCACGGCCACGAAGCTCGACAGGGCCTGGCCCTTCTCGTCGCGGGCTCCCGTCCGACGCCGGCCAGCTCGGGCCTGCCGCTTCGCCGCGAATCCGTGCATGCGTGACTCCCCCCAGTCGAGGCCGATTCTGCCACGTCCGCGCCCCCGTTGCGTAGGCTGGGCACCGGTGCACGTGCACATCCCACCGTCTGACGAGAGGTACTCCTGACATGACGAAGAAGATCGCCCTGCTCACCGCCGGCGGCTTCGCCCCCTGCCTGTCCACCGCGGTCGGCGGGCTCATCAAGCGGTACACCGAGCTCGCCCCCGACGTCGAGATCATCGCCTACAAGCTCGGCTACCAGGGACTGCTGCGCGGCGACCACTTCACCGTGACCGACGAGGTGCGCCAGAACGCCGACCTGCTGCGCAACTTCGGCGGCTCCCCCATCGGCAACAGCCGCGTCAAGCTCACCAACACCAAGGACCTCGTCAAGCGCGGCCTGATCGCCGAAGGCGTCGACTCCCTGAAGTTCGCCGCGGACCGCCTCATCGAGGACGGCGTCACGATCCTGCACACCATCGGCGGCGACGACACCAACACCACGGCGGCCGACCTGGCCGCCTATCTGCACGAGCACGACTACGAGCTGACGGTCGTCGGCCTGCCCAAGACCATCGACAACGACGTGATCCCGATCCGCCAGAGCCTCGGCGCCGACACCGCCGCCGAGATGGGCGCCCGGTTCGCCAAGAACGTCATGGCCGAGCACAACGCGTCCAACCGCACGCTGATCGTTCACGAGGTCATGGGCCGCAACTGCGGGTGGCTCACCGCTGCCACCGCCCGCAAGTACCACGCCTGGATCACCGAGCAGCAGTGGCTGCCCGAGATCGGTCTGGACTCCAAGGCGTGGGACGTCCACGCGGTGTTCGTCCCCGAGGCCGTCATCGACATCGCCGAGGAGGCCGAGCTGCTCAACAAGGTCATGGACGAGGTCGGCAACGTCAACATCTTCCTGTCCGAGGGCGCCGGCGTCGAATCCATCATCGCCGAGATGGAGGCTGCGGGCGAGGAGGTGCCGCGCGACGCGTTCGGCCACGTCCGCCTCGACGAGATCAACCCCGGCGCCTGGTTCGCCGACCAGTTCGCGGCGAAGCTCAACGCCGAGAAGGTGCTCGTGCAGAAGTCGGGCTACTACAGCCGCTCGGCCGCGTCGAACGACTTCGACCTCGACCTCATCGATCAGATGGTCGAGCTGGCCGTGGACGCCGCCCTGCGCGAGGAGCCGGGCGTCATCGGCCACGACGAGGAGAACGGCGACGCGCTCTCGGTCATCGCGTTCGACCGCATCAAGGGCGGCAAGCCGTTCGACATCACCGAGGAGTGGTTCGTCGAACTGCTCACCTCGATCGGCCAGCCCGCCCCGGTGGCCGCCCCGCCCGCCGAGCACTGAGCGCCGCCAGCGTCGCCGCGGCGGCGCTGGGTCTGTGGCTCGGCTGAGCCTCAGAGCACCA
>JAKDIK010000306.1 GCA_030450535.1 Propionibacteriaceae bacterium | reverse complement strand
AGCCGCCGAGGACGCGAGGCGCGCCGGGCCGCTGCCGGCACCGGTCAGGCCACGGCCACGGTGCACCGGGGTCGGCATGACGCCGAGCTGGCTGTCACCGGGGGTGTAGCGCTGCGGGATCAGCAGCGGGCTGGACTCCGAGGCGTCCAGTTCCTTACCGGCCAGCAGCGAGTCGACGTCGCGCCGGGCGCCCTCGATCGCGGAGCGGTCGAGCACCTCGACGATGGCCGCCGCGGGCTCGGGGCCGACCTCGACCGGGTCGGCCAGCACGGTGTAGTCCTCGCTGACGACCTTGCGGGCCTGGCGTCCCTCGAGGAAGGCGACCACCAGGAACGCGCTGAGCGCGATCAGGTTGATGCCGTTCCAGATGGTCGCGATGTTGAGGTGACCCAGCTGAATGTCACGGTAGATCGAGACCGCCGTGGCGCAGATCAGGAACACCCAGACCAGCACCTGGGGAATGATGAAGTTGAACGGGGACGACGAGCGCCCGGTGGCGCCGGTGACGCTCCACTTGGTGTCGACGCCGATGAACGCGTTCTTGAAAGCGCGAAGATAGATCGGGAACGAGCACAGCGCGAGCAGCAGCACCTCCCAGCGGAACGTGCCCAGCGTGAGCGCGGCCAGCAGAATCTGCAGCAGGTAGAAGCCGGCGTAGAACAGGAACCACTCGAACGGGCCGACGGTCAAGTTCACCGGGCGGAGATCGAAGAAGATCTCCAGGGCCGGCACGAACAACAAGATGCCAGGGGCAATGCCCGTCAGGTAGTGGGTGGCGGTCACGAAGTACATGAACCGCTGGTCGAGCGTCAGCCGGCGGCGCGGGCTGAACGGGAAGTGCGTGAGCAGGATCTCGAAACCACCGGTCGCCCAGCGCTGCTGCTGCTTGGTGTACGCCTCGATGGTTTCGGGGGCATCCCCGACCGCCAGCGTGTTGGGGACGTAGATGGTGCGCCAGCCGCGCTCGTGGAGCAGCAGCGACGTCCAGACGTCCTCGGACTTGGAGTCGGTGTACAGGCCGCCGATGTCGAGGACGGCCGCGCGCCGGTAGAGCACGTTGGTGCCGACCGAGAACGCCGCGTTGAACTCGTTGCGGCCGGGTTGGACGAAGCGGTAGAACATCGTCTGCATGTAGCCGGCGCCGCGCGAGATGATGTTGTGCATGTTGCCGTAGGTCTGCGGCGTCTGCACGAGCGCGACGTTGTTGTCGATCATGAAGGGGAGGGTTTCCTCGAGGAACTCCGGCCGGGGCACGAAGTCGGCGTCGAGAATCACGAAGAACGGCGACTTGGCGACCGTCAACGCATTGTTGACGTTGCCGGCCTTCGCGCCGTGGCTCGTGAGCCGGCGGACGTAGCTGCAGCCGAGCTCGGAGGCCAGGTCGCGCACCTCGTCGGAGCGGCCGTCGTCGAGGATCCAGGTGCCGTGCGCACCGCGCACCGCCATGGCCGCCTGCGCCGTCCGGCGGATGACGTCGATCGGCTCGCCGTAGACGGTGATGAGCAGGTCGGCGGAGACCTCCTGCTCGCCGAGGAACATCGGCCACCGGGTGGGGTCGTCGCTCACGCCGAGGACGGCGTTGGCGTCCGCGTCGTAAAGATCGGCCTTGGCCTGATGAAAGGCGAACGTCCGCGGGTTGCGAATGCCCGAGAGCACCGTCCACATGCTCATGAGCGCGTGGAAGATCAGGGTGACCTCGGCGAAGATCACCATGAGCCAGGGCAGCAGGTCGCCGCGGTTGGCCGGGTTCAGGAGGAACCACGCGTAGGCGAGGACGCCGATGAGGGCCATGAGGGACACGGCCACCATGACGGGCGAGTAGGGGTTGCGGGTCGCCTGGCGCCGGGAATGGGGGACGTAGGCGTCCACCCGGGCCAGGTCGTTCGAGTCCTCCTGCGCGGCGAATGCAGGTGGTTTGATGTTCGCGGCACTCATGCGCCAGTCGCATCCTTCCTGTCAGGCCCTGGATGCGACGGTGGAGCCGGGGCGATTTCCTTCACTTCCAGAGTAGGACTGAACAGTGGGGGTGTGAATCGGCATCTCCCCCAGTCAGGGCCGGAAAGCGGATACCCGCGGTAGGTTGCCATGGCGGCGCATCCCGCAGCCGTGAGGACTTGTGAGCCCTGGCTTGGGTGGACGTGCGGGGCGACGCCTCGCGGTGGGTTTCCGTTTGGCAACCCCTGCCAAACGACAGCAACCGGGTGTGCCCGGGCTCCATCGCAGGCGAACGGAACTCAGCCGGCCCGAATCAGCCGCCGCACCGTGGTGCCGACCCCGCCCTCGGCGTTCGTGCCGACCACCTTGAAGCGGCCCCTCAGGGCGGGATGGGCGTTGCCCATGGCAAAGGGATGCCCGGCAAACTCGAGCAGGGCGAGGTCGTTCGGCATGTCCCCGAAGGCGGCCACCTCGGTGGGACGGACGCCGTGGGCCGCACACAGTTCGGCGAGCGTGGACGCCTTGGAGACCCCGGGCGCGCTGATCTCGAGCAGGCTGGTCTCGCCGGGCAGCGCGGAGTGGGTGACGACTGCCAGGTCACCCAGCGCTGCCGTCGCGGCCTCGGCGAATACCTCGATGTCGGCGTGCGGCCCGGAGTGCGGGGCCAGGGCGAGCATCTTGACGACGGGGCTCACGCGGAACAGCAGGTCATCCCACGGCGCCATGACGGTGACGTGCTCCTCGTCGGCCATCGTGCGGAACGAGTCCGGAAGCTGGGAGCGCCAGCCCGGTTCGCAGCCGAAGAGCTCGCCGTGTTCCAGGGCGAGCAGCACGCCCGGGAAGGCGGAACGCAGCGCGTCCGCCAGGGTGGCAAGGGCGTCCGGGGCCAGCGGGTGGCGGCGGACGACGCGGCGCTCGGCCAGGTCGTACACCGCGGCGCCGTTGCTGACGATGACCTCGGGGTGGGCCGAGGCAATGGGCGCGAGGCAACTGAGCCAGCGCACGGGCCGTCCGGTGGCCACGACCAGGTGGACGCCGGCGTCCGCCGCCTCCCGCAGGGCCGCGGCGTCGGCGTCCGCGATCCGGCCGTCGGGGCCGAGCAGGGTGCCGTCGAGGTCGGTCGCGACGAGGCGGATCCTGCCACTCACAGGCGGCTGTTGGGCGAGGGCGAGCCGCCGGGGGATCCGGTGGGGGAGGCCTCCGGCGAGCCGGCCTGCGGGCTGGGCGACGCCGACTCCGGGCTGGGGGACGCCGAGTCCGGGCTCGGCGAAGACCTCGGCATTGAGCACGGTGGTGGCGGTCT
>JAKDIK010000077.1 GCA_030450535.1 Propionibacteriaceae bacterium | reverse complement strand
CGCACAAGCGGTTCACCCAGCTCGAGACCGAACTCGGGGCCGTCAGCGAGGGGGAATCGGGGCTCGACGAGACGTACAGCACTGCCGAGGCTGCGCGCGACGAGGCCGTCGCCACCGCGGAGCGGCTGCGGGCGGAGGAGCAGCAGGCCACCGCCGAGCACGGAGCGCTCGCCGCCCGGCTCGAGGGGCTGCGTGTGGGGCTCGACCGCAAGGACGGCTCGGGTGCGCTGCTCGCCGCCCAACGGACACTGGGAGGGGTGCTCGGTTCGGTGGCCGCCCTGGTCACCGTGGACGCCGGCTACGAGGGTGCGGTCGCGGCCGCGCTCGGCAATGCCGCGGAGGCGGTCGCCGTCGCGGACGTGGACACCGCCGTCGCGGCCTTCGGGCACCTCAAGGCCGACGACCTCGGCCGGGCCGGGCTGTTACTCGGCGATCCGGAGGACTCGGGCGGTTCCGGCATCGCGGGCCGAGCCGACTGGCCCGACCTGCCGGCCGGCGTCCGCTACGCCGTGGACGCGGTGAGCGCCGAGCCGCGGCTGACGGCGTCCCTGACCGTCCTGCTGCGCAAGGTGGCGGTGGTGGCCGACCTCGACGCGGCGCGAGAGCTCGTCGCCCAGCTTCCCGACGTGACCGCGGTCACCCGCGACGGCGACCTGCTGAGCGCCTGGTATGCCGCCGGCGGCTCCTCGGCCAAGCAGAGCCTCATCGAGATCCAGGCAGCGGTGGATGAGGCGGCCGAGCGGCTCGCGGAGCTCCAGGCGGACGTCGAGCGGCTCACCTTCGCGCGCGCCACCGCGGCCGCGACGCTGGAGGAGACCACCTCCGCTGCGGAGGCTGCCTTGGCGCGCCTGCACGAATCGGACGCGCAGTACTCCGCGCTCGCCGAGGAGCTCGGCCGACTGAACCAGACCGCCCGCGCCGCGCTCGCCGAGGCAGAGCGCCACGACGCGGCCGTCGCCCGTGCCGAAGAGGCGCGCGCCACGCACGGCAGCGCCCTGGCCGAGCTCACCGATCGCCTCGCCCGCGCCCAGGAGACCACCGAGGTCGCCGAGGCCGATCCCGCCGAGCGCGACCGGCTGGCGCGCGAGACCGCGAAGGCCCGCCAGGTCGAGATGGACGCCCGCCTCGCCCTGCGCACCGACGAGGAACGTGCCCGCGCCCTGGCCGGCCGGGCCGACTCGCTGCTGCGCGCCGCCCAGGCCGAACGGCAGGCCCGCGCCAAGGCCGAGGCGCGGCGGGAGCAGCTGCGGGCCGAGGCCGAGGTGGCGCGCGCGGCGTCCGCGGCCGTCGCGTACCTCCAGGAGATCATCGCGGCCTCCGCCGAGCGCGCCGGTCGTGAGCGGCGGGCCGCCGACGAGCGTCGCCTGGAGGCGGACCGGCGGGTCGTCGACGCCCGCCAGCGCAGCCGCGACCTCGCGCGCGAGTTCGAGCAACTCGTCGACTCCGCGCACCGCGACGAGCTGGCCCGCGCCGAGCAGCGGATGCGCGTGGAGGCGCTCGCCGAGAAGGCGCTCGCCGAATTGGGGCTGGAGCCGGACATCCTCGCCGACGAGTACGGCCCCGACCAGCTCGTGCCCGTGCTCACCCACCCCGACGGCCGGGCGATCGGCGAGGACGAGGAACGCCCCGATGCGCGCCCGTTCGTCCGCGAGCAGCAGGAGAAGCGCCTGCGGATCGCCCAGCGCAATCTCGACGTGCTGGGCCGGATCAACCCCCTCGCGCTGGAGGAGTTCGAGGCCATGAGCGAGCGCCACGCCTTCCTCGCCGAGCAGTTGGACGACCTGCGGCGGACACGCGCCGACCTGCTCGGCATCATCGACGAGGTGGACGCCCGCGTCGAGCAGGTGTTCGCCGAGGCGTACACCGACGTGGAGGCCGCCTTCGAGCGCGCGTTCGCGCGCCTGTTTCCCGGCGGGGAGGGACGCCTCGTGCTCACCGAGCCCGGCTCGTGGCTCACCACCGGCATCGACGTGGAGGCGCGTCCGGCGGGCAAGAAGGTCAAGCGTCTCTCGCTGCTCTCGGGCGGGGAGCGCTCGCTGGTGGCGGTGGCGTTTCTGGTCGCGCTGTTCACCGCCCGGCCGTCGCCCTTCTACATCCTCGACGAGGTCGAGGCGGCCCTCGACGACGTCAACCTGGGCCGCCTGCTCGACATCTACGCCGAACTCCGCGCGAACAGCCAACTGCTCGTCATCACCCACCAGAAGCGCACCATGGAAATCGCCGATGCCCTCTACGGCGTCACGATGCGCGAGGACGGTGTCTCGACGGTGATCAGCCAGCGGCTACGGGATTCGTGACGAAATGGCCGGCTGGGGCATACTGAAGCCGTCGCCAACTGAGCTGGAGTCTGCATGCCTGCCGTGATCTTCACGATGCTCGTCATCCTCGGCATCGCCGCCGTGGTGATCGCCATCGTGGTGATGGGCATGGAGGGCACGGGCCGCGCCAAGCATCCCGAGCTGGCCGACGCCATGGCCCGTACTGCCCGTCACCTGAACGGGGAGGGTGTCCCGCCGCGCGGCCTGCGTCTGCTGTTCGACGAGGCGGACGACGCCCGCGCCGTCGACCTCATGCCCCGCGCCGGCGCGCAGAGGCTGTGGTCGCGGGCCGCCTCGGGGAGTTCCCCGACGCCTGCGCCCATGGAGTCCCCCGCGTCGCCGGTCGATCCCGCGTCGCCGGTCGATCCCGCGTCGCCGGTCGATCCCGCGTCGCCGGCCGAGCCGGAGACGTGGCACGAGGAATCCGAGGACGACATCGACGGCTGGGGGGACCCGCACGACCGGGTCGACATGGCGTCCGCCCTGGACTCCCCGGCGGCCGATCTGGCCACCGACGATCCCTACGGCGTCTACGGCTCCACCGAGGCGAACGACGACGACGTCGTTCGCGTCGATCTTCCCCCGCGCGACTGAGCGCCGGGATCCCACCGGGGCGACGGGTGCCCATCGCCTAGCATGAGGCTGTGATTCCTCCCCTCGACCCGACCTTCTGGATCATCCTCGGCGTCCTCGCCGTCGCCCTCGTGGGCATCGGCGTCGGGCTGGTCCTGCGCGTCCGCGGCCTGCGCGAGATCGAACGCCGCGAGCGCGAACGCGTCCTCACCTCCACCGCGCCGCCCGCCGAGCCGCAGGTGCACGAGGGGGAGTTGGTCGAGGAGCGACCCGCACGAGGCGCGCCCCCGCTGGACGCCCCCGAGGCGCCCGCCACGCGATTGGCCCGGCTGCGCCGCCGGCTGGCGTCCTCGAACAACGTGCTCGCCCGGGCGCTGGGTGACCTGATCAGCGCCGACCGGCTGGACGCGGACGTGTGGGACGACTTCGAGGCCACCCTCATCGGCTCCGATCTCGGCGTCGGGCCCACCACCGAGCTCGTCGACAACCTGCGCCGCGAGCTGGCGATCGACGGCGTCAACGATCCGGCCCGCGCCCGCCGCGTCCTGCACGCCGAGCTGGTGAAGCTCGCCGACCCGACCCTCGACCGCGAGCTGTACGACACCGGCGCGAACGGGCTCCCCGCCGTGGTCCTCGTCGTCGGCGTCAACGGCACGGGCAAGACGACCACCGTCGGCAAGCTCGCCCGCGTGCTGGTCGCCGAGGGCAAGACCGTGCTGCTGGGCGCCGCCGACACGTTCCGTGCGGCGGCCGCCGACCAACTCGAGACATGGGGCAACCGCGTGGGCGTCGAGACAATTCGGGGCGCCGAGGGGGCCGATCCGGCGTCGGTGGCGCACGAGGCCGTCAACGCGGGCATCGAGCGCGGTGTCGACGTCGTCCTCATCGACACCGCCGGCCGGCTCCACAACAAGTCCAACCTCATGGACGAACTGGGCAAGATCCGCCGGGTGGCCACGCGCCGGGCACCCATCACCGAGTGCCTTCTGCTTCTCGACGCCACCACCGGCCAGAACGGCTTGGTGCAGGCGCGCGTGTTCAACGAGGTCACCGACGTGACCGGCATCGTGCTCTCCAAGCTCGACGGGTCGGCCAAGGGTGGCATCGTCGTGCAGGTGCAGCGCGAGCTGGGCGTGCCGGTGAAATTCATCGGGCTCGGCGAGGGTGTGGACGATCTCGCCCCCTTCACCGCGGAGGGCTTCGTCGACGGGCTGCTCGGTGAGTGAGGTGGGCGCGGTGGTGGTCCGGGCCGCCACAACCGAGGACATCCCGGAGATCAGCCGCATCTACAACCACGAGGTGGGGGCGAGCACGGCGAGCTGGGATTCCGAGCCCGAGCCCCTGGCCAGACGCCGGGCGTGGTTCGATGCCCGGCAGGCAGCCGGGGACGCCGTGCTGGTGGCTGACCGCGGCGGCCAGATCCTGGGTTACGGGTCCTATGGGCCGTTTCGTGACAAGGACGGTTACGCCCGCACCAAGGAGCACTCGATCTACGTGGACGCCGGGGCCCGTCGCCTGGGCATCGGGGCCATGCTGCTGGGGTCGCTCATCGAGACGGCGACCGACGCCGGTGTCCACGCCCTCGTCGGCGCGCTGAGCGACGACAACCACGTGTCGCTGCACCTGCACGAGGCGTTCGGCTTCAAGGTCGTCGGACGCGTGCCGCAGGCTGGCGTCAAGTTCGGCCGGTGGCTTGACCTGGTGCTCGTGGCGCTCCTGCTCGACGACGCCCCGACCCCCTGAGTCACCGCCGGTCCGGACGCAGGCGGTGGTGGGCGTCGTCAGGCGCGCCCTGGCCGCACGCGTGGCGTCGGTGCCATGGCCGGCGCCACGCGACGTGGGGGCGGTCGGGTAGCCGGTAGGCTGGGCCGGTACGTTTCCCGCGCCCCATCGAGAAGGCACGCATGTTCGACACCCTGCAAGACCGGCTCCAGGCCACTTTCCGCAACCTGCGCGGCAAGGGGCGGCTCAGCGACGCCGACATCGACGCGACCGTCCGGGAGATCCGGCTGGCGCTGCTCGAGGCCGACGTCAACCTCGCCGTCGTCAAGGAGTTCACGACCAACGTGCGCGAGCAGGCGCGCGAGGCGGAGCTGAGCCAGGCGCTCAACCCGGCCCAGCAGATCGTCAAGATCGTCAACGCCCAGCTCGTCGACATCCTCGGTGGGCAGGCGCGTCCGCTTCGGTTCGCGAAGACGCCGCCGACCGTCATCATGCTCGCGGGCCTCCAGGGCTCCGGCAAGACCACGCTCGCCGGCAAGCTGGGCTTGTGGCTGCGTCAGCAGGGGCACACGCCGATGCTCGTGGCCGCCGACCTGCAGCGCCCGAACGCCGTCAACCAGCTCCAGATCGTCGGCCAGCGCGCAGGCGTCCCCGTGTATGCGCCCGAGCCGGGCAACGGCGTCGGCGATCCCGTGGCCGTGGCCCGGGCGTCCATCGACGAGGCGCGCCGCAAGCTGTACGACACCGTCATCGTCGACACCGCCGGCCGACTGGGCGTCGACACCGAGCTGATGCAGCAGGCCGCGGACATCCGCGACGCGGTGGTTCCCGACGAGATCCTGTTCGTCGTCGACGCCATGATCGGCCAGGACGCCGTCAACACCGCCCGCGCGTTCGCCGAGGGCGTGGGCTTCGACGGCGTCGTGCTCTCCAAGCTGGACGGCGACGCCCGCGGCGGCGCGGCGCTGTCCATCGCGCGGGTCATCGGCAGGCCGATCATGTTCGCGTCCAACGGCGAATCGCTGTCGGACTTCGACCTGTTCCACCCCGACCGGATGGCCAGCCGCATCCTCGACATGGGCGACCTGCTCACCCTGATCGAGCAGGCCGAGCGCACCTTCGACGTGGAACAGAGCCGCAAGGCCGCCGACAAGCTCATCTCCGGCGAGCGCTTCGGCCTGGACGACTTCCTGCAGCAGATGCAGGCCGTCCGCAAGATGGGCCCGATGAGCAAGATCCTGGGCATGATGCCGGGGATGGGTCAGATGAAGGACGTCATCGAGGGCATCGACGAGCGCGAAATCGACCACATCGAGGCGATCATCTACTCGATGACCCCGGCCGAGCGGGCCAACCCCGACATCCTCAACGGTTCGCGCCGCGCCCGCATCGCCAAGGGCTCGGGCATGACGGTCTCCGACGTGAACGGTCTGGTCAACCGCTTCAAGGAGACGCGAAAGATGATGCAGCAGATGGGTCGCGGCGGCGGACTGCCGGGCATGCCCGGGATGCCCGGCATGCCGGGCGCGCGGCGTCCGGCCAAGCAGGCGCCCCAGGCGAAGAAGAAGAACCGCAAGGGTGTCTCGGGCAATCCGGCCAAGCGGACCGCCGAGCAGCAGCCGGCACCCGCGCCGGCGGCGGGCTCGGCGTTCGGCACCCCGCAGACCCCCGACGAGATGGCCCAGCAGATGGCGGACTTCCAGCTGCCGCCGGAGTTGGCGAAGATGTTCAACGAGCAGAACAAGGGCTGATGCCCGGTCGGCTCCACCTGCGGGGCGTCGTGCTGCCGGACGGCGAACCCCGCGAGTTGTGGATCGCCGACGGCCGGCTCAGCCTGACGCCGGTCGCCGACGCCGAGACGGTGGCGTCCGACTGCTGGATCATGCCCGGGCTCGTGGACGCCCACTGCCACATCGGGCTGGACTCCGGCGGCGCGGTCGACCGTCCGACCGCCGAGGCGCAGGCCCGCACGGACGCCGCTGCCGGCACGCTGCTGATCCGCGACGCCGGCTCGCCCGCCGACACCCGCTGGATCGACGACCGCGTCGACCTGCCGCACCTCATTCGCGCCGGACGCCACATCGCGCGGCCGAAGCGCTACATCCGCAACTACGCCGTCGAGGTACCCCCCGAGGCGCTGGTCGCCGAGGTCGTCCGCCAGGCCCGCCGCGGGGACGGCTGGGTGAAGCTCGTCGGCGACTGGATCGACCGCGACGCCGGCGACCTGCGCCCCCTGTGGCCCGTCGAAGTGGCGCGGGAAGCCATCGCGGCCGCCCACGCCGAGGGAGCCCGCGTCACCGCGCACTGCTTCGACGAGCGTTCGGTGACCGAGCTGGTCGAGGCCGGCATCGACGGCATCGAGCACGGCACCGGCCTCGACGACGCCACCATCGCCGCCATGGCCGAGCGCGGGGTGGCTCTCGTGCCGACGCTCATCAACATCGAGACGTTCCCCGACATCGCCGCCCGCGCCGAGGAGCGGTTCCCCGGGTACGCGGCCCACATGCGCGCGCTGTTCGCGCGGCGCTTCGAGACCATCGGGGCTGCCTTTGACGCGGGCGTGCCGATCTATGCGGGCACCGACGCCGGCGGTCACATCCCCCACGGCCATGTCGCCGCCGAGGTCGAACTGCTGGCCCGGTGCGGGGGCGTCGAGGCGGCGCTGGGCGCCGCGTCCTGGCGCGCCCGCGCGTGGCTGGGCCGCGACCCTCTGGCCGACGGGGCGTCCGCCGATCTGGTGGTGCTGGACGCCGACCCGCGCGTGGACGTCCGGGCCCTGCGGACGCCGCGCCTGGTGATCCTCCGCGGACGCGTGATCGCCGGCTGAGGGGCTCAGAGCGTCGCCAGGGTGACCACGTTGAGCGCCACGACGAGCCCGGCGAGGCTCCACAGGACCACCTTCATCGCGGGCGCGTCGGCATGGGCGCCCATCACGGCCCGGCTCCCGGTGAGCAGGGCCAGGGGGATGAGCGCGAGGGCGATGCCGAAGCTGAGCACGGCCTGGCTGACCACGAGCACCTCGGTCGGCGAGATGCCGGTGGCCAGGAGCAGCACCGCCGGGCCGACGGTGAGCAGCCGCCGCACGACGGGTGCGAGCCGAAAGGGCAGCAGCTCGTTCAGGACGCCGGCTCCCGCGTGGGTGCCCACGACCGCGGAGCCGATGCCGGAGGCGAGCAGCCCCACCCCGAAGGCGATCGCCGGCGCCCCGGCCCAGAGCCCGCCCAGCGCGGCATGCGCTGCCTCGACGGTGTCGCCGCCGAGCCCTTCGAGCAGTGTCGCTCCCAGCAACAGCATGGCGACGTTCACCGCACCGGCGGTCACGAGTGCGAGGCCGACATCGAGCTTCTGTGCATGCAGGAGTCGGGGGAGCGGCTCGTCGAGGCGGCCCTCGGGGCGGTGCCGGTCGATCGCCAGCCGCGAGTGCAGGTAGATCGCGTGCGGCATCACGGTGGCGCCGAGCATGGCGGCGATGAGCGACCAGGCGGCCGGATCGGGAACGTGGGGGACGAGACCGCCGGCCGTCCGGCCCCACTCGGGAGGCGCCGCGGCGAGCGCGCCCAAGAACCCCGCCACCACCACGGCGAGGGTGCCGGCGACCGCGGCTTCGAACATCTTCTCCCCGCGGGAGCGCAGGCTGCTCAACAGCGCGATGGTGACCCCGCCCGTGATGAGGCCGCCGAGCCACAACGGCGTCCCGAAGAGCAAATACAGGCCCAGGGCGCCGCCCACCACCTCGGCGAGGTCGGTGGCGATCGCCATCACGAACGCCTGCCCGCCGTACACCCACGTCCACGCGCGGGCGTGTCGGCGTCCCGCGACGCGGTCGCCGACCAGCTTGGTGAGTGTTTTCCCGGTGACCAGCCCGAGCTTGGCAGACTGGTACTGCAGCAGCGACGCCATCGCGCTGGCGCCCACCAGCACCCACACGAGGGCGTAGCCGTACTGCTGTCCGGCGCTGAGGTTCGCCCCGACGTTGCCGGGATCGACGTAGGCCAGGGACGCCACGAACGCCGGGCCGAGCAGGCAGATCAGCGGGCCGCGCCCACGGCGTCCCTCCCGCAGGTGGTTCCCTCCGGCGACGCCCCGGAATCCACCCCGCCGGTTGGCCCCCACGCCGCACAGTCTGGCACAATGGCCGATGCGCTGTGTTCGGGGTGCCCTCTCACGCCTTGAGCACGTCCCACCGAGCCGCCCGCGCCGGCGTCCCACACCGGACGGCGACTCACCCGATCCGTCCCCGGCATGTGCGGGGGGCAAGTTGCAACAGGAGAAACCACACCCGTGGCCACCAAGATTCGTCTCAAGCGGATGGGCAAGATCCGCACCCCGCAGTACCGCATCGTCGTCATCGACGAGCGCGCCAAGCGCGACGGTCGCGCGATCGAGGAGATCGGCATCTACCAGCCGAAGAGCGATCCGTCGATCGTCGAGATCAACTCCGAGCGCGCGCTGTACTGGCTCGGCGTCGGTGCGCAGCCGTCCGACACCGTCCGCAACCTGCTGAAGCTCTCGGGCGACTGGCAGCAGTTCTCCGGCGACAAGAGCCCCTCGGGCATCACCCAGCAGCCGGAGAAGGCCGACAAGCTGGCCGCGTTCAACGCTGCGCTGGCCGAGGCCGACGACGAGCCGTCCACCGGCGCCATCACCGGCCGCCGCAAGAAGGACGCCGACGCCGACGCCACCGACGAGGCGCCGGCCGCCGACGCTGAGGCCACCGAGACCTCCGACGAGGCCTGAGCGTGCTGCCCGACGCGCTGGAACATCTCGTCCGGGGCCTCGTGACCAACCCGGACGACGTCACCGTCTCCGATCTCGAACGGCGTCGCGTCCGGACCCTGGAGGTCCGCGTGAACCCCGAGGACATCGGCAAGGTGATCGGACGCCAGGGCCGCACCGCGAGTGCCCTGCGCACCGTCATCGCCGCGCTGGCGGGCCGCGAGCAGGTCCGCGTCGACTTCGTCGACGTCGACCGCCGGTCGCGGCGCCACTGACCCATGGGCGGGGCCC
>JAKDIK010000305.1 GCA_030450535.1 Propionibacteriaceae bacterium | reverse complement strand
CCGTTGGCCGCCGTGCATCCGGTGCATCAGGTGCCGCACGTGGCCGAGATCACGCTCGGGTGCCTCGTCGCGACGCTCGTGCTCGTCACCGACCTGCGCGGAGTGATCGGGTTCTCCAGCTTTGGCGTCCTGCTCTACTACTTCGTCGCCAACCGCTCGGCGTGGACGCAGACCGGCGCTGACCGGCGCTATCCCCGGGCGCTGCAGGGGGCGGGCATGGCTCTGTGCCTGCTGCTCGTGGCGACCCTGCCGTGGACCTCCGTCGCGGCGGGCGTCGCGGTTTTCCTCGTGGGTGCGACGTACCGCCTGCTCAGGCGTCGTCCTCGCCCTCGGCGTAGGCGCCGGGGCGGTCCATGATGAGCACGGCGCCCTCGCGGCGGTTCTTGAGCTCGGCAGGGGCGAGCGCGTGGGCGAGGTGATAGACCCCCACGGTGACGATCGTGCCGAGCGCGATGCCGCCGAGGGTGAACTCGTCGGTGAAGTGCAGCGACACGTTGCCGACGCCGATGATGATGCCGGCGCTGACCGGCACGAGGTTGAGGGGGTTGCCGAAGTCGACGCCGTTCTCCTTCCAGATCTTCGCGCCGAGCAGGCCGATCATGCCGTAGAGCACCACGGTGATGCCGCCCAGTACTCCGCCCGGCGTCGCCGAGATGATCGCGCCGAACTTGGGGCTGAACCCGAACAGAATCGCCACGAGCGCCGCCACCACGTAGGCGGCCGTCGAGTACACGCGGGTGGCCGCCATGACGCCGATGTTCTCGGCGTAGGTCGTGGTCGGCCCCGCGCCCACGGCGGTCGCCAGCATGGACGCCGCGCCGTCAGCCCCGATGGCGCGGCCCATGTCGCGGTCGAGGTTCGCACCCGTCATCTCCGCGACGGCCTTGACGTGGCCGGTGTTCTCGGCGATCAGGGCGATCACGACCGGGAGCGCCAGCAGCGCGAACGCCAGGTTGAAGCTCGGCAGGTGGAACCCGACGACGTTGGTCGCGGCGCCGTACTGCCAGTGCGCGAGGTCGGTCACCGGGGGCAGGCCGAACCAGTCGGCCCGGGCGACGGCGTCCCAGTTGACCCGCAGGTGGGTCGTGACCTCGCCGGAGGCGTCCTGCGAGGTGATCGGGCCGAGCGCCAGATCGAACACCCAGCTCAGCACGTACCCGATGATCAGCGAGAGAAAGATCGCGATGCGCCCCAGGAACCCGCGGACGCCCACGCTCAGCACCACGACCACGAGCATCGTGATCAGGGCAATCCACTGGTCCTGGGGCCAGTACACGCTGGCCACCACCGGGGCCAGGTTGAAGCCGATCAGCATGACGACCGCGCCCGTCACCACCGGCGGCAGCCAGCGGTGGATCACGCCGGAGCCGGCGACATGGATGAGGACGCCCACGATGGCCAGGCTCACGCCGACCCAGAACATGGCGCCGCTCACGTGGCTCGGGTTGCCGCCCGCGCCGTAGATGGCGGTCGCCACGCCGACGAAGGACGCCGAGCTGCCGAGGTAGCTCGGGACGCGACCCCGCACGATCAGCAGGAACAGCAGCGTCGCGATCCCCGACATCATCACCGCGAGCTGCGGGTTGAGTCCCATGAGCAGCGGGAAGACGAACGTCGCGCCGAACATCGCGACGACGTGCTGCGCGCCGAGCCCGATCGTGCGCCCCCAGCCGAGCCGCTCGTCGGGGGCGACGATGGCCCCCGGCTTCAGCGTCCCGTCCCCGTGCAGCCTCCACAAAGCCATGCGCCCACCTTCGTTCGTCCCGAATCAGCCGTCCGCAATCTAGCCGGACGCCGCCGCGGGCTGCCCGATTGTCCACGCTGAGTCGCCGGGAACCGGGTGGGACGGGTTTGTGCGGCTCAGCCCTGCCAGCCGACGTCCTCCCATGTCGTCGTGGCGAATGAGCCGGCGCCGACGTTGGCGAGGCGGTTCCGCACGGCGACCACCTGGGGGCGCTGATAGAGCGGGATGGCGTCCACCCTCTCCCACAGCAGGCGCGACAGCTGACTGGCCTGGTCCGCGCGCCGCACGACGTCGGTCTCGGTGCCGATGCGCGCCGCGTGGTCGGCGAGGTCGGCGTCGATGAGTTCGGACAGGTCGGCCAGTGGGAAGGCGCTCTTGACCTGGTCGACCGCGTGGATGTCCGCATCCTGGGTGGTGGACGCCCCGGCGGGCGTGAGCTCGATGCCGAGCGCACCGAGGGCGTCGGCGAGGGAGGCGAACTCGGTGGCGGCGAGCGGGTCGTCGGTGGGGACGGCCATGGTCAGGGTGAGGGTTCGGCCGTCGCGGGCGAGGACGCCGGCGGGCGTGGGCGTCCAGCCGTCTGCGGTCAGCTCGGCCGCTGCGCGCTCGGGGTCGGGCACCAGGCCGGTGGCGCGGGCCTGGTCGGTGTAGCCGGGCTGGTTGGGCAGCAGGAGGGGGTCGGACCACGTGGTGGCGTCGCTGCCGAGCCCCGTGAGGTCGGCCTCGGCGAGGGCGGATCGGTCGATGCCCAGCAGCAGGGCGCGGCGGACGATGTCGTCCTGGAGCAGGCCGGACAGGTTGAGCCGCAGCAGCCGGCCGGCGGGAGCCGGGGCGGTGCGGAGCGTGGTGTCCTGGCCGCCGCGCACCTTCTCGGCGACGTCGCGGGCGGTGCCGACGCCCAGCAGGTCGAGCTCGTTGTTGCGGAAGGCGGCCGGCGCCGCGGCGTCGGTGAGCGTTCGGTAGACGACGTGGGTCAGGCGCGGAGCGTCCCCCCACCAGGTCGGGTTGGGCTCCAGCGTGACGACCCCCTGGCGGGCGTCGACGTGGGTGACGGTGAAGGGTCCGGCGTAGCGGGCGGGGTCGAAGAGGTCCCAGCCGAAGGCGTCGGCGTCCGCCACGGCCCGGGCGCGCAGCGGACCCGGCACGAGCGGCTCGGCCCAGTCGGGGCAGATGCCGTCGTAGGTCACGACGACGGTGTGGTCGTCGGCGCCCGCCGCGACGTCGCTGACGCGGGCCCAGGTGCGGCCGGCGGGTTCGTCGATGCCAGCCACCCGGCCCGACAGCGCCCGCCAGGTGGCGGCCCAGTCCTCGGCGGTGACGCGGGCGCCGTCGCCCCAGACCGCCTCGGGGTGCAGGGTCAACGTGACGCGGGTGGCGTCGGTGTGGCTGACGTCCACAGCCGTGACGACGTCGGGGTTCGGGGTGGCGCGGCCGGCGGCGTCGAGCAGGAAGGCCGGCGCGGTGAGGGGTTCGGTGAGGGCGCGGAGATCATCGGTGGCGTCCCCGGCGAGGTGGGGG
>JAKDIK010000076.1 GCA_030450535.1 Propionibacteriaceae bacterium | reverse complement strand
GGCCAGGGTGTCGCGGGCGGCCGGGTTGACGTCGTTGGGGGCGTTGGCCGCCACGGTGGGTTGGGTCGGCGTGGGTTGTGGTTCACCGGTGCAGGCGGTGAGGGTCGCGGCGAGCACGAGCCCGGCGATCCCGGCGCGCCACCGGGGCATGGGGGAACCTCCAACAAGACGTCTAACCAGGATGGGTGGACGCGCTCCAAACTACCGGCCGGCGCCCGGCCAGCGGCGGGGAGGAGGTCACGGTTTCGTCGCGGTTTGGGCACGATTCCGCCTCCGGGCGGACGTCAGATCCAACTCCGGAGCCACATGCGGCTTAACCACTGCGAGTAGGCGATGAGCTGATCGGTCAGGATCGGGTACAGGTAGGCGAAGTTGGCCACCACCAGGCCGACGGCCACGCCGGCGATCATGCCGCCGCGCCGGCGTCCGGGACCGTTCGCCGGTCCGATCACCAGGCCGAGCACCAGCGCCAGCGCGATGCACGTGAACGGGATGATCGTGATCGCGTAGAAGAAGAACACCGGCCGATCGGTGGACGCGAACCACGGCAGGTAGGTGGCCATCGCGGCGAGCACCGGGACGCCGAAGCGCCAGTCGCGCCCGGCGACCCACCACACCACGGCCACGATGAGGGCGATCGCCGCCATCCACCACAACACGGGCGTGCCCATGCCGCTGATGATGCGGATGCAGTTCTCGGGGCCGGCGCATCCGTCGGTGCCGGGGGCGATGTCGTTGACGGCGTCCATGCCCGTGGGCCGCAGCATGAGCAACCAGCCGGCCGGGTGCGCCTCGTACGGATGGGTCTGCTCACGGATGTAGTCGCCGGTGTGGAAGGCGTAGATGTCCTGGTGGTACTTCAGCAGGGACGCGAACCCCTCGCCGAAGGCGCTCACCCAGGGATGGTCGGGGTTGTTGAGGCCCCAGTCCCGGTCCCAGCCCCCGGAGGTCTGCAGCCACCGCGTCCAGCTCACGACGTACACCACGCACGCCGTGCCGACCATCGCCACGAAGGCGAGGACGCCGTCGTACACGAGCGCCAGCCAGGCCTTGAAGCCGGCCCCGGCGAGGCGGCGCGCTCCGACGTCCCACAGCACCGACACGACGCCGAACACCGCGAGCACGAAGATCGAGTTCCACTTGCACGCGGCCGCGCAGCCGAACAGGACGCCGGCCGTCCAGCGCCACGGCCGCCACAGGATCAGCGGACCGAAGCCGCCCGACAGGGACGTCAGCCCGCGGCGCTCCATCGCGGCGGCGAGTCGGTGGCGGAGGTGATCCCGATCGGCCACCACCGCGGCGACCGCCATGACGAGGAACGTCGCCTGGAAGATGTCGAGCAGCGCGATGCGGCTCATCGTGAACGCGAGCCCGTCGAAGGTGAGCAGGAGGCCGGCCATCGCCCCCACCAGCGTCGAGCGCGACACCCGCCGCGCCAGCCGAATCGTGGCCGCCACGAGCAGCGCCCCGAACACGACCGCCATGATGCGCCACCCGAAGCTGTTCATGCCGAACAGGTACTCCCCGAACGCGATCAGCCACTTGCCCAGCGGCGGATGGACGATGAACGACGCCCGGTCCGACAGGCCCGACAGGTCGCCGGTCCGGATGGCCTCGTTCGCGCCCTCGGCCCACGTGCCCTCGTAGCCGTACTGCAGCAGCGACCAGGCGTCCTTGGCGTACCAGCTCTCATCGAACACGAGCTTGTTCTGAGGATGCGCCACGTTGACGAACCTGATGAAGAACGCCAGCGCCGCGATCGCGACCGTGACCCCCCACGAGATCAGTTCATCGGCCGGCTGCCACTCGCGCAGCCGCTCGATGGCCGACGGCGAGCGGCGGGTCAGGGTGGACGCCCCGCCGAACGAAGCGGCCGGCTTTTCGACCTGCTCGGTCGCGCCGCTGGGCGCCGGCGTGCTGCTCACCGGGCCATGGTAGCGACGCCTCCTGCAGGTCGGACCGCCATACTGGGCGCGTGACTTCGCCTGACGCTCCCGGCCTGCTCGTGCTCGCCGCCACCCCGATCGGGGACGCCGCGGACGCGAGCCCGGCCCTCGTTTCGGCACTTCTGGACGCCGACGTGATCGCCGCCGAGGACACCCGCCGCCTGCGCGACCTGTGCCGCCGCATCGGCATCACCCCGACCGCCCGCGTCGTCTCCTACTTCGACGGCAACGAGGCCGCCCGGGTGGGCGTCCTGCTGGACGCCCTCGCCGCCGGTGAGACCGTCGTGGTCGCCACCGACGCCGGCATGCCCAGTGTCTCGGATCCGGGGTTCCGCATCACCGCGGCCGCGATCGAGGCCGGCGTCCGCGTCACCGCCGTGCCCGGCCCGTCAGCCGTCCTCACCGCCCTCGCCCTCTCGGGGCTGCCCACCGACCGTTTCTGCTTCGAGGGCTTCGCGCCCCGCAAGGCCGGCGAGCGCAGCCGCCGCCTGGCCGCTCTGGCCGCCGAGGAACGCACCCTCGTCTTCTTCGAGGCACCCCATCGGCTCGCCGATTTCCTGACCGCCGCCGCGGACGCCTTCGGCCCCGACCGGCCCGCCGCCGTCTGCCGCGAACTCACCAAAACCTACGAAGAGGTGGTCCGCGCCCCGCTGTCGGAGCTCACGACGTGGGCCACCGGCGAGGTCCGCGGCGAGATCACGGTGGTCATCGGCGGGGCTCGTGCCCCGGTGGTCGACGAGGCGGACGCCATCGCCGCCGTCCTCGCCCGCGTGGCTGGCGGCGAACGCCTCAAGGACGCCGTGGCCGCTGTCGCCGCGTCCACCCGCCTGCCCAAGGGCGACCTCTACGATGCCGCCGTCGCCGCCCGCAAGGAGACCCTGTGACCGACAAGCCCCTGCCCGAGCCGCCCGCACCCCTGCCGGTGCCGACCACGGACGCCCACACCCACCTCGGAACCACCGCCGCCAAGACCGGCCTGACGCCGGCGGACGCCCTCGCCCGGGCGCGCGCCGTCGGCGTCCACCGGGTGGTCGACGTCGGCTACGACCCCGAAAGCTCCCGCGAGGCCGTCGCGCTCGCCATGACCCATCCCGGGGTAGTCGCCGCCGTCGCCGTGCACCCCCACGACGCCGTCGAGTTGGGCGACGACCTCGACGAGGGCCTTCGGGCGGTCGAGGCGCTGCTTCGTACCTCCGATCGCATCCGCGCCATCGGCGAGACCGGACTCGACTACTACTGGGTCAAGGATCCCGCCGCCCAGAGAATTCAGCGCGACGCCTTCGCGACCCAGATCGGCTGGGCCCGCGAGCACGACCTGGCCCTCGTCATCCACGACCGGGACGCCCATGCCGACCTCGCCGACGTCCTCGATGCCCAGGGCTGGCCCGACCGCGTCCAGATGCACTGCTTCTCCGGCGACGCCGAGTTCGCCCGTCGCTGCCTGGCCGGCGGCGCGTACCTGTCCTTCCCCGGCACCGTCACCTTCAAGGCCAACGGGTACCTTCGCGAGGCGCTCCGCATCACCCCGCTCGACCGCCTCCTCGTCGAGACCGACGCCCCCTACCTCACGCCCGTCCCGCAGCGCGGGCATCCCAACGCCAGCTACCTACTGCCGCACACGGTCCGGTTCCTGGCGGAGGTGCTGGGCGCCGATCTCGACGCCCTCAGCGCCCGGCTGGACGCCAACGCCACGGCCGTCTTCGGCGCCTGGGGCCCGGACGCATGAGCCTCCTCGATCCGCGCACGATCCGGGAGCTGGCCGCCGAGCTCGACCTGCGGCCCACCAAGCAGCGCGGCCAGAACTTCGTCCACGACCCCAACACGGTGCGCCGCATCGTGGCGGCCTCGGGGATCGGCCCCCACGACGCCGTCCTCGAGATCGGCCCCGGTCTGGGATCGCTCACCCTCGGCCTGCTGGGGGCCGCCGCCCACGTCACCGCCATCGAGATCGAGGCGGCGTTGGCCCGCCGCCTGCCCCTCACCGTCGCCGAGCTCATGCCCACGGCGAGCGATGCCCTGAGGGTGATCGAGGCGGACGCCCTGGGCGTCGACTCCCTGCCCGATCCCCAACCCACCGCCGTCGTGGCCAATTTGCCGTACAACGTGAGCGTGCCGGTGATCCTGCACCTCATGGAGCGCTTCGCCACGCTGGCCCGCGGCCTCGTCATGGTCCAGCTCGAGGTCGCCGACCGCCTGGCCGCCCCGCCCGGCAGCCGCACCTACGGCGTCCCCAGCGCGAAACTCGCCTGGTACGCGGACGCCCGCCGCGTCGGCACCGTGCCGCCCACGGTGTTCTGGCCCGTACCCAACGTGGATTCCGGGCTGGTCGCGATCACCCGCCGCGAGCCGCCGCCCACCGCGGCCACCCGGCGGGCGGTGTTCGAAGTCATCGACGCCGCGTTCGCGCAGCGCCGCAAGATGCTGCGCGGCGCGCTGGCCGGCCTGTTCGGCTCCTCGACGGACGCCGCCGCCGCGCTCGAACGCGCCGGCATCAACCCGCAGGCTCGGGGCGAGGTGCTCGGTATCGCAGAATTCGCGCGGGTGGCCGAACAACTGCCGCAGCGCTGAGCTGTTCCCACGACGCCGGTTGCCTGATAGGAAGGGCGCATGAGTTCGCAGAGCACCCTCGCCCCCGGCAGCGGCTGGGTGAAGGTGCGCGCCTCCGGCAAGGTCAATCTCGCCCTGCGGGTCGGCGCCCCGCGCGACGACGGCTACCATCCACTGGCCACGGTCTTCCAGGCGCTCAGCCTGTTCGACGACGTCGGCGTCCGTGACGCCGAGGCCGGCGCCTACACGGTCCGCGTGGTGGGGGCCCAAGCCGACCTCGTGCCCACCGACGCCACCAACCTCGCCGTCAAGGCGGCCCGGCTGCTCGCCCACCACCACGGCGGCGCCGAGCGGCGGGGTGCCGAGATTGTCATCCGCAAGACCATTCCCGTCACGGGCGGGATGGCGGGCGGTTCGGCCAACGCGGCGGCCACGCTGGTGGCGTGCACCGAGCTGTGGGGGATCGACGTCTCACCCGACGAACTCGCCGGTCTGGGCGCCCAGCTCGGCGCGGACGTCCCCTTCTCGCTGCGCGGTGCCACCGCGCTCGGCACGGGACGCGGCGATGAGCTCGTCCCCGTCCTGAGCCGCGGCAGCTACCACTGGGTGCTCGCCCTGCCGGACGCCGAACTCTCGACCCCGGCGGTGTTCCGGCGGTTCGACGAGATGAACCCGGACGCCCCCGCCGTCCCGCCGCAGGTGTCCCCGCGGCTGCTGGAGGGCCTCGTCTGCGGCGACATTCAGACGGTCGCCGCCCACCTCGTCAACGATCTCGAACCGGCGGCGCTCTCGTTGCGCCCGCAACTGGTGGACGTGCTGGACGCCGGCCGGGAGTGCGGGGCGCTGGCGGGCATCGTCTCCGGGTCCGGACCCACCTGCGCCTTCCTCGCCGCGAACGAGGACGCCGCCGTGCGGCTCTCGGTGGCGCTCAGCGGGCTGGGGCTGTGCCGGGCGGTGCGGCGGGCATCAGGACCCGTCCCCGGCGCCCGGCTGCAGGCGAGCTGAGTCGCGCCCGCGGCGTCCGGCCGTGCCCAGTCCGAGGAAGTAACGCCCTTGTAACGCGACGATCTCTAGAGTGTGCGCATGGCGCTGTTCGACACCTACCCGCAGGGGCGGGCCTGGGACGAGATGATCCACCGCGAAGGCGGCCCGCGCCCGCAGTACGAGGTCATGTTCGACACCCTCAGCCGATTGGGCCCCGAACACCTGGCGTCGCGCGCCGACCAGCTGGCGCGCAGCTACGTCGACCAGGGCGTGACCTTCGACTATGCGGGCGAGGAGCGGGCCTTCCCGCTCGATCTCGTGCCACGGATCATTCCGGCCGAGGACTGGGACGTCATCGACCGTGGCGTGCAGCAGCGCGTCCGGGCGCTGGAGGCGTTCCTCGACGACGTGTACCTGCGGGAGTCGTCGCTGCCCCGCGTGGTGAGCGACGGCATCCTGCCGTACGAGATCATCGTCTCGAGCCACCACTTCCACCGGGCCGTCGCGGGCATCCGGCCGCACAACGGCGTCCGCGTGCACGTGTCGGGCATCGACCTGATCCGCGACGAGGAGGGCGTCTTCCGGGTGCTGGAGGACAACGTGCGCGTCCCCTCGGGCGTCAGCTACGTCATCAGCAACCGGCGGGCGCTCACCAACACGTTCCCCGAGGCGTTCAGCACCCTGCGCATCCGGCAGGTGCACGACTACCCGCGGACGCTGCTGCGTGCCCTGCGCGCCGCCGCCCCCGACGGCAATCCCAACCCGACCGTCGTGGTGATGACGCCCGGCGTGTACAACTCGGCGTACTTCGAGCACTCGCTGCTCGCGCGCATGATGGGCGTCGAGCTGGTCGAGGGACGCGACCTGATCTGTACCGGCGGAACCGTGCGCATGCGGACGACGCGCGGCGACCAGCAGGTCGACGTGATCTACCGCCGCGTGGACGACGACTTCCTCGATCCCGTCCACTTCCGCTCCGACTCGCTGCTCGGCTGCCCCGGCCTCATCAACGCGCTGCGCGCCGGCCGCGTCACGATGGCGAACGCCGTGGGCAACGGCGTCGCCGATGACAAGCTGGTCTACAGCTACGTGCCCGACTTCATTCGGTACTACCTCGACGAGGAGCCGATCCTCCCCAACGTCGACACGTTCCGGTGCAACGAGCCCGCCGCGCTCAGCCACGTCCTGGCCAACGTCGAGAAGATGGTGGTCAAGCCGGTCGACGGGTCGGGCGGCAAGGGGCTGGTGATCGGCGAGTTCGCCGACAAGGCCACGCTGGACGCCCTGTGTGACCGGCTGCGCCACGACCCGCGCGGCTGGATAGCGCAGCCGATCGTGCAGTTGTCGACCGTGCCGACGCTCATCGATGGCGACCTGCGCCCCCGCCACGTCGACCTGCGGCCCTTCGCGGTCAACGATGGCGAGTCGATCACGGTCCTGCCCGGCGGGCTCACCCGCGTCGCGCTGCCGGAGGGTCAGCTGGTCGTCAACAGCTCCCAGGGCGGTGGCTCGAAGGACACGTGGGTTCTGGAGCCCGAGGCCCTGGCCGAGCCGGAGGCCGAGGCCGAGGAGGAAACCCTGGAGACCACGGAGGTCATCGTCATGACGCCGCCGGACGTCTACACCGAGGGGCCCGTCCGCTCAGTGAAGGAACAGACCAAGCAGCAGCAGCAGCTCACGATGACGGCGGAGGGGGTGGCGTCGTGCTGAGCCGTATCGCCGAATCGCTGGTCTGGATCGGGCGCTACGTCGAGCGTGTCGACGGCACGGCCCGCCTGGTCGACGTCGTCCGGCTCGACCAGCTCGAGGGCGGCTACGGCGCCGAGGGCCACTCGGTGGGGAGCGTCCTGGGCGTCCTCGGCGGCGGGGTGAGCGACGATTTCGTCAGCTACTCCGACCTGCGCGAGAGCCTCGTCTTCGACGCCGGCAACCTCAGCTCGATCACCGGCTCGTGGAACGCCGCGCGCGACAACGCCCGGCGCGCCCGCGAGACCGTGTCGACCGATCTGTGGGAGGCCATCAACACCGCCTGGCTGCGGTGGGGACGCCTCGGCCCGCCGGACGGCACCGCCCGCCACCTCTCCTGGGCGCGCGAGCGCGCCATCCTCGTGGCAGGCATCGCCGATTCCACGATGAGCCACGACGACGCCTGGGATTTCCTCGTGCTGGGCCGCTACCTGGAGCGCGCCGACATGACGGCCCGCATCATCAGCACCGGGACGCTGCCGGCCGACCCCCTGTCGTGGCAGTCGGTCCTGAGCTCGTGCGGGGGAAACCAGGCCTTCATGCGCAGCGCGTCCGGCCTGTTCACCGACCGTGCCGTGGCGACGTTCCTCGTGCTGAACCGCGAGTTCCCGCGCTCGATCATGTACTCGCTGGTGCAGGCCGAGGAGGCGCTGGCGCGGCTGGAGCCCGAGCACCGCAACGTCGGCTTCGACAACGAAGCCCGCCGGCTGCTCGGCCGCATCCGCACGTCGCTGGAGTACCGACTGCCCGGCAACGTGATCAACGAGCTGCCCCAGCAGATGTTCCGGGTGCAGCAGATGATCTCGGCGGTGGCGGACGCCGTGGCCCACCGCTACTTCCCGAGCGAGGCCGAGGACACGTGGATGGAGGAGATCAAGTGAGCACGCGTCGCTACCGCGTCGTCCACACGTCGACGTACGCCTACACAGGGCCGATCAGCGCCTCGCACAACGAGCTCCGGATGACGCCGCTCACCGAGGGCAACCAGGTCACGCTCGAGAGCCGGTTGCGCATCCGTCCGCTCACCTGGAGCCACACCTACAAGGACTACTGGGGCACCAGCGTCACCGCATTGGAGACCGCGGGCACCCACGAGGCGCTGGAGCTCGAGGCGGTCTCGACCGTCGAGTGCTCGGACGCCGTGCTCCCGGCCCAGGCGTCCACGTGGGAGGAACTGCGCTCCGACGGCGTCCGTGATCAGTGCTGGGAGTACCTGCACGACCGGCCCCGCACCGAACTCCCCTCCGAGGTGCTCGACTGGTTCTCGGGGCAGGTCGAGGGGCTGGAGCCCAGCCTCACCGTGCAGCGGGTGCTGGAGCTGATCCGCGAGCACATGGAGTACGAGGCCGGCTGGACGGTCGCCACGACCAACGCCGCCGAGGCGTGGGAGGCGCGCAAGGGCGTCTGCCAGGACTTCGTGCACGTCACGGTCGGCGTGCTGCGGCACCTGGGGATCCCCGCGCGGTACGTGTCGGGTTACCTGACGCCCGACCCGAATGCCGCGATCGGCGAGGCGCTGACGGGGGAGAGTCACGCGTGGGTGGAGTGGTTCCAGGGCGCCTGGACGGGCATCGACCCGACGAACCTGCTCGCGGTCGGCGTCGACCACATCATCGTCGGGCGCGGACGCGACTACGACGACGTGGCGCCGTTCACGGGCGTGTACCTGGGTGATGCGGAGGCGGACCTGACCGTCGAGGTCACGGTCACGCGGCTCAGCTGAGCTCGTCGGCGTCCGGGCGGAGCTTGAGTGAGGGCCGGGCGTCGAGGCCGCGCAGCCCGTTCCAAGTGAGGTTGACCAGGTGGGCGGCGACCTGCGGCTTGGTCAGCGAGGTGGTCTCGCGGGCGTCCACCCACCACTGGCCGGACAGGGCGACGAGCCCGACGAGCATCTGGCTGTAGAGGGGGGCGGTGTCGGGGTCGAAGCCGCGGCGTGCGAACTGGGCGGCGAGCAGCCCCTCCACACGGCTGGCGATGCCCGACAGGATCGTCGTGAACGTGCCCCCGGTTGAGTAGGGGGAGGAGTCGCGGCTGATGATGCGGAAGCCGTCGGGGTTCTCCTCGATGTAGTCGAGCAGCGCCAGTGTGCCGAGTTCGATGAGCCCGCGGGGGCTGACGTGCGGTTTGCTGATGGCGGCGTGGATCGCGTCGTGGAGGGTCCGCACCTCGCGGTCGACGACGACCGCGTACAGCCCCTCCTTGCCGCCGAAGTGCTCGTAGACGACCGGCTTGCTGACACCGGCGTGGGCGGCGATCTCCTCGACGCTGGTGCCTTCGAGCCCTTTCTCGGCGAAGAGCCCGCGCGCGACCTCGACGAGCTGCTCGCGACGTTCCGCCCGGGTCATCCGGACGCGGCTGCGCCTCGTCCGGCCGGGATGGGGAACTGAGGTCACACCCGTAGTCTCTCGTGAGTCGCCACC
>JAKDIK010000304.1 GCA_030450535.1 Propionibacteriaceae bacterium | reverse complement strand
GGCCGTACCCGAACTCATAGGCCAGCGACTCCAGCCCAGCGGACGCGGGTTCGTGCACCCGCGAGGACGCCGCGACGAGCACCGCCGCCGTGACCGACGCGCCGACGCTGATCGCCAGGATGAGCCGCCACCAGCGCGAGGACTGCAGCGGGCGATCGGTGAAGAACTTCGGCAGGCTGCGGAGCACGAGCAGGAAGAGCAGGACGCTCGCCGTCTCGACCAGCACCTGGGTGAGCGCCAGGTCGGGCGCGCCGTGGAACAGGAACAGCAGCGCCGTCCCGTAGCCGGTGGCGCCCGCGGTGAGCACGGCGCGGACGCGGCCGCGCACCCACATGAGGTTGATCGCCGCCATGCACGTCACGGCGCCCACGGCCAGCTGAGCCAGCGAATCCCAGGGTCGCACCTGCGGCCAGGCGGGCAGGAAGATCAGGGTGCTGGCGATGCCGATGACGAAGACGGTGAGGATCGTCGACAGCGTGGACGCCAGCGAGCCCCGCTGCACTCGGGCGGTCGTCTCGACGGCCAGCGAATCCAGCAGGCGCATGACCTTGCGGTAGGTCTCGTCGGCGGCGGTGATGCCCGGGAACGTCGCCTGCACGCGGCCCACCGTGGCGCGGAAGTGGAACAAAAGATAGCCCGCGGCGAGCGCGAGCGCCGACAGCGCCAGGGGGAGATTGAACCCGTGCCACAGCGCCAGCTCGTGGGGCTCGCCTCCGGACGGCACGCTGGCGACGTAGCCCCACAGCAGCGCGCTCACGGCCGGGCCGGCGAAGCCCATGCCCAGGCAGGCGAGGCCGAGCAGGACGGGGGCGGCGAGAAAGCCCACCTCGGGCGCGTGGCCGATCTCCGTGGGCTCGCGGCGCGGTTTGCTGACGAAGGCGCCCCACCAGAACCGCAGGGAATACGCCATGGTCAACGCAGAGCCCACGACGATCGCCGCGGTGAGCAGCGCCGCGACGGCGGGCGGGATGCCGATGCCGTCGCCGCCGTTGATGAGGCGGGTGAGCGAGTACAGCGCCCCCTCCTTGGCCACAAAGCCGAACAGGGGCGGGACGCCGGCCATGGACGCCGCCGCGAGGCCCGCCACCACCGCCAGCACGGGCATCCGGCGTCCCAGGCCCGACAGCTTCGTCAGGTCGCGGGTGCCGGTGGCGTGGTCGATGACGCCGACGGTGAGGAACAGAGTCGCCTTGAACAGGGCGTGTGCCAGCAGCATGGCCATGCCCGCCAGGGCGCCGGCCTTGGTGCCGAGCCCGGTGAGCAGGGTGATGAACCCGAGCTGGCTGACCGTGCCGTAGGCGAGCAGCAGCTTGAGGTCGTTCTGCCGCAGGGCCCGCCAGCCGCCGAGGATCATCGTGATGGCGCCGAGGACGGTCACCGCCTCGCGCCAGCCGGGGACGCCGGCGAACGCGGGGGCCAGCACGGCGACGAGGTAGACGCCGGCCTTGACCATCGTGGCGGCGTGCAGGTAGGCCGAGACCGGGGTCGGGGCCGCCATGGCGCCGGGCAGCCAGAAGTGGAACGGCGCCATCGCCGACTTGCTCAGCGCCCCCACGAGCATGAGCAGGGCGGCCGCCGTGACGACCCCGCCAGCGGGGGCGGCCGAGAGGATCGCCTGGAGCCGGAACGTGCCGGTCACGATGCCGAGCGTCACGATGCCGACGAGCATGGCCAGCCCGCCCGCGGTCGTGACGATGAGCGCCGTCATGGCGGCTGCGCGGTTGGCACGGCGGGAGGAGTCGTGCCCGATGAGCAGGTAGGAGAAGACGGTGGTCAGCTCCCAGAAGACGTACAGGACGATGAGGTCGTCCGCCGTGACCAGCCCCAGCATCGCGCCCGCGAACGCGAGCAGCAGGCCGAGCGTGCGGGTCGGAACGGTCGGGAAGTACCAGCGGCAGTACAGCAGGATCAGCGTGCCGATGCCGCTGACCACCACCATCATGAGCCACTGCACGATGCCGACGTGGAAGGCCAGCGAGACCTTGAGCGTCGGGATCCAGTCGAGCACCTCGACGTAGGTGCCGCCGGAGAGCAGCGTCGGGCCGAGGGTGAGCGCCCAGACGAAGGTGACGGCAGGGACGAGCGCCGCGAGGGCGAAGGCGTTGCGGCCGAGCAGGCGGCTCCAGACGAAGGCCAGCGACGCGACCACGAAGTGGGCGACGACGAGGCTGAGCAGCACAGGCGGGCCCTTCTTGGGTCAGCGGGGGAAAAGGCGGTGACAGTCTATCAAGCCGGACGGACGCCCCGCGCCACCGCCGATTGCACGGACGCGAGCTGCTCGCGTCCGGGGGCGGCGAGCCGCACGACCCCGCGCCGCCGGGCGATCCAGTCGATGAGCACCGCGGTGCCGACGAGCACGGCCATGTTGGCCAGGATCGTCGGATCGCCGGTGCCGGCGCTGCGGTCGAACATGTCGGAGAAGTCGCTGAACGGCACGGTGACCATGCTGAGCACGTTGTTGATCACGTGGATCGCGATCGACGCCTCCAACCCGCCCGTGCGCCAGACCAGCCACGACGACACCACCGCGAACACGACGTAGTAGACGTTGAGCCAGGGGTCCTGGGCGCCGTGCAGCACCATGAACACGCCCGAGCTCACGACCGTGGCCGCCCCGAACGCCACCCACGGGTTCGCGAAGTACGCGCCGACGCAGCGGGCCAGCAGGCCGCGCACGACGTACTCCTCCCCCGCCGACTGGAGTGGGGTCGTGACCAGGATCGTGATGATCATGAACACCGTGTAGTCGAACCACCGCAGTTCGATCGGCTGGTCGAGGGAGCCGAGGTAGTAGCCGGTCCCGATCAGCACCGCCCAGATCGGCAGCACGATGACGCAGCAGCGGGCGAACCAGCTCCACCGGAACCCGCCGGCGACCGACGACAGCCAGCCCGGACGCTGCCCAAGGACGGCCCACGCCGTGAGCATGGCGATCGGGATGCCGGCGGCGAGCCAGAGGTTGTTGACCAGGAACATGCCGGGGCCGACGCGGGGGGTGCCATCGGGCGCGACGAGGTCGTCCCAACCGTCGATGGCGATGCCCACGACGCTCAGGATGATCAGGAGGATGAGCCACACGGCGCCGCCGCCCAGCACGGCGAGCAGCGGCTTCCACCAGCGAAAGCGCGGCGCCCGGAAGAACTGGACATAGTCGGTCTCGACCACGGGCAGGCTGGGCCGGGCAGCCACAGGCAGCGCGTCCAGCGGGATCGAGGGCGGCGTCCAGCCGGTGCCGGGCGTCCAGCCGGGGGGCGGTCCGGACGCGGGCC
>JAKDIK010000303.1 GCA_030450535.1 Propionibacteriaceae bacterium | reverse complement strand
CACGTCAGCCTCCCGACGTCGTCGAAGGTCCGGTGACCGACGCATGCCGGATACGGATAAGGTGAACGGACAACGACCGTCCCTTGACCCCGGAAGGAACGATGCCGTGGCCGACATCCTTCGGCTCGCGCTGGTCGACGATGACCTCATGGTTCGTTCGGCGCTGGCCCACTACCTCGCCGCCGCTCCCGATATGGAGATCGTGCTCTCCACCGAGGACGCCCGCCAGGCCGTGGCCGCGGTCGAGGCCGGCGAGGTGGATCTGGTCATCATGGACGTGCACATGCCCGGCATCGACGGCATCGAGGCCACGGCGCAGATCAAGTCCGCCGCCCCGGACGTGCCGGTTCTGGTGCTCACCACGTTCGACGAGGACGCACACATGCTCGGCGCACTGGCGGCCGGGGCGTCCGGGTTCCTGTTGAAGGACATCGAACCGCAGGCGCTCATCGACTCGATCCGGGTCGCGCACCGCGGCGGACGCGTGGTCGCCCCCACCCCGACCCAGCGCCTGGTGGACCGGCTCATGACCGCCTACGAGGTGGAGAACGCACCTGCCGCCGTCCCGACCGACCTGGGTTTGACCGAGCGGGAGGTCTCCGTGGTGCAGGAGGTGTGCCGCGCCTCGTCCAATCGTCAGATCGCGCGCACGCTGCACCTGTCCGAGGCGACGGTCAAGTCCTACCTGTCGACGATCATGGAGAAACTGGGGGTCGATTCGCGGTTGGCGGTCGCGCTGCGCGCTTTCGAAAGCGGTTTGGTGGAGCCGCCGCGCACGACGTGAGCGGCACCGTCAGCCCAACCAGGGCTCGCATGTGGGGGAACGCGGTGGACGCCCGCGCGCGCCGTCCTGATCTGCCACAGTCAGAGCATGCGCATCGCACTCGCTTCCGACCACGCCGGCTTCCTCCTCAAGGGTGAGATCGCCGACCTGTTGCACGAGCTCGGACATGAGACCGTCGACTTCGGCGCGCTCAGCACCGACCCCGCCGACCTGCCCGACCACGTCTACCCTGCCGCACTCGCGGTCGGGCGCGGCGAGGCCGTCCGCGGCATCTTTGTCGATGGGGTCGGCTACGGCTCGGCGCTCATCGCCAATCGGATCGCCGGCGTGGATGCCGTCGTCTGCCAGGATCCCTTCTGCGCCCGGTTGGCGCGCGAACACACCGACTCCAATGTGCTGTGCCTCGGCGGCAAGATCATCGGATCGGCCCTCGCGCTCGAGATCGTGCGGGTCTGGATGACCACCGACTTCCTGAACACGGAGAAGTACCTCCAGCGCGTCGACAAGGTGCGCGCCATCTCGCGGCGGCACCTGGTGCCGCTCGATCAGGTGGTCTGAGGCTCGGGAGGGTTCACAGGAGGCGCACAGGTGGGTCGACGGTTCCTCACGGGGCCGGCTTCCACGATGGAGTCAACGCTCCGGCCGACCGGTCCGGGCCACGATTCACGAGGAGACCTCCATGAAACGCCTTCCCTTCCGTCGCGCCCTGGCCGCCGCTGCAGCCGCCACCGTCCTGCTCGCGGGGTGCACCGTCTCCAGCGAGCTCACCTCCGGCACCTCGGCCACGACCGTCCAGACGACGACCGCCTCGGACGCGAGCAGCTCGGCCAGCGACACCGCGTGGACCACGATCTCGACCGCCGTCATGGACGCCTCCACCGGGGCGAGCGTCGCCACCATCCTCGCGGCCAACGACGAGATCGCCGACGTGTCCACCGCGGCCGACGACGCGGGCACGTGGGACGCGGCGTCCGCCACGACGATCGCGCTGGCCGATTCCGGCACAACCGTCGAGGGTGCTGACGCCGCTGGCGTCACCGTTGACGGGTCGACCATCACCATCACCGCGGGCGGCACCTACGTGTTCTCGGGGACGCTCACCGACGGCGAGATCGTCGTGAACGCCGCCGACGCCGAGGTGCGCATCGTGCTGAACGGCGTCGACATCACGCACGCCGACGGCCCCGCCATCGACGTGCAGGACGCCGGCGAGGCCATCGTCGTCCTGGCCGACGGCTCCACCAACACCCTCGCCGACGGCGCGACCTACGCCGACACCTCCGAGGACGCGCCCACCGCGACGCTGTACTCCTCCGACGACATCACGATCACCGGCACCGGCTCGCTGAGCGTGACCGGCAACAACAACGACGGCATCTCGAGCAAGAACGGCATCGTCCTCACCGGCGACACCACCATCGACGTCACCGCCGTCGATGATGGAATCCGCGGTAAGAACTACCTGGCTGTCGAGTCGGGCACGCTCACGGTGGACGCCCGCGGCGACGCCCTGAAGTCGACCGAGGACACCGACGAGGCCCAGGGATTCGTGGCGATCGGCGCCGCGACGGTCACTCTGACGGCCGGCGACGACGGGATCGGCGCGGTCACCGACGTGACCGTCGACGGCGCCACCCTCACCATCACGACGGGCACCTCGGCCAGTGCGAGCGACTCCTCGCCGAAGGGCATCAACGCGGGCGTCTCGGTGACGGTCGACTCCGGCACCCTCACCATCGACGCCGCCGACGAGGGCATCCAGGCGGCCGCCATCACCATCAACGGCGGGACGCTGGCCCTGACCACCGGCGACGACGGCATCAACGCCTCCAACGGCGACTTCGTCGTCGAGGGTTATGAGAGCGCCGGCTCCGAGGACGACGACGGCTCGGTCTACACCCAAACCGGCGGTGTTGTCATCATCGACAACGCGGCCTCCGACGGCCTCGACTCCAACGGGTCGGCCCACGTCACCGGCGGCCTGCTGGTGGTCGAGAGCACGATTCGCTCCCCCGAGATGGCGGTGGATGTCAATGGCAGCACCACGACGGTCGGCCTCGCGGTCAATCTGTCGGTGTCCGCCGGGGACGTCGTCACCGTCGCCGGATCGGACGGCTCGTCGCAGACCTTCACGTCGGTCACCGACACCAATACCCTCACCCTCCTCGGCCTGACCGAGGGCGCGAGCTACACCGTCTCGACGGGGTCGGTGTCGGTCAGCGGTACCGCGGCCACCATCTCGGCGAGCATGGGCGGCGGCATGGGTGGAGGCATGGGCGGAGGCGTGGGCGGCGGAGGCGGACGCGGCCCCCGCGGCTGATCGACGGCCCGCTGGACGGGGTGCGCGGTCGGCGGTGTGCTCGGAGGGTCGGGCGCGGCGCCAGACTTCATCCGCGGCGATCGCGCCGGGGTCAGCGTCCAGCGTGGGGCTGCTCGCGGTCGGCGGTGTGCTCGGAGGGTCGGGCGCGGCGCCAGACTTCATCCGCGGC
>JAKDIK010000302.1 GCA_030450535.1 Propionibacteriaceae bacterium | reverse complement strand
CACTGGCCCAGTACGCCGTCTACACGGTGACCCAAGCCACGCGCGCCCCCGGGTACTACCTGGACACCGAGACCTACACCGTCGAGTTCCCGCTCCTCACGGGCGGCCAGTGGGCGACCGATCAGTCCCTCACCATCGCGCCCAAGCTGACGCCCGTGACCGGGGACGCCTCGCTGGTCAAGCAGGCGAACGGCACCACGACGCCGATCGAGGGCGCCACCTTCGAGCTCTACCGCACCGTGGACGCCTCGGGCGCCACCCTCCCGACCCCCGAGCTGGTCACCACCGTGACCACCGGTGCCGACGGCACCGTGAGCGCGACTGCGCTGACCGAGGGCTCCTACTACTGGATCGAGACCTCGGTCCCCGCCCCGTACGCCGTGGACACCACCACCACCTACCCGTTCCAGGTGACCGTGGACGCCGCCGGCACGGCCACCGCTCCCATCGAGCAGGCCGTGGCCAAGAACTACACCGCGCCCGCGGCGTCCGAGGTCATCAAGGCCGTCAACGGCGGCCCGACCACCTCGGCCAGCGTCGGCGAGACGGTCACCTTCACGATCACTGCGACGCTGCCCGGCGACATCGACCAGTTCGACGCCTACACGCTCACCGACATCGACGGCAATCCGTACGCGGCGACCACCGACGTCGCCGGCCAGCTGGTGTTCGAGCGACTGCCGTTCGGCACCTACTACCTGCAGGAGACCGCCGCGCCGGACGGGTACCGCCTCTCGGAGCAGCTCACCGAGGTGACGGTGAACGCCACCACGACGAACCCGACCGTCACGGTGACCAACTACTCCACCTCGTCGGTGCTGCCCGACACCGGAACCTGGGGTGCCTGGCCCTTCTACGCTCTCGGCGCCGCGCTGATCGGGCTGTTCCTCGTGCTGCAGCGCCGTCAGCGGGACGCCGCGATCTGAGCGGCCGACGATGATGCGACGGACGAGTGCGTCGCCCGGGGAGCGTGAGGACGCGGGTGGTGCCGCGGACGCACGCCGCCCCCGGACGGCGGGACGCCAGCGAGCGGGCCGGCGCCGGAAGATGCCTTGGGTCTTCCTGGTGCTGGGCCTGCTCGCCCTGGCGTACCCGTCCATCACCGAATTCGCGGCGCTGCGCCAGAACACGGTCACGATCACCGACTACCGCGCGAGCCGGCTGACGCCCGAGCAGGAGGCGGCGCGCCGGCACGCGATCGTGGAGTACGAGGCCTCGCTCGCGGGCGGGCGGTTCTACACGGTGACCGACCCCTTCGCCGGCGACGCCGTCCGCGCCACGAACAGCTACCTCGCCACGGGCGAGCTGCTCTTCGTGATCCACCTCCCGACCATCGGGGTCGAGCTGCCCGTGTTCTACGGGTCGGACGACCTCGTGCTCGGCCGGGGTGCCGGGCTGCTGGAGAACACCTCCTATCCCGGCACCGAGGGCGGGCACTCCGTGATCTCGGCGCATCGGGGCGGGCACACGCAGAAGTTCTTCCTGCATCTGGACCGGCTGCAGCCCGGGGACGCGGTCTACTTGGAGGAGAGCGACCGGGTGCTGAAATACGTGATGACGTCGTCGGCGGTGGTGTGGCCGACCGACACCGGCGTCATCACCCTGGAGCCCGGGCGCGACCTCGTGACGCTGCTCACCTGTGATCCCCCGCCGGTCAACGATCACCGCCTGCTCGTGCGCACCGAGCGGGCCGCGATCACGGATGCGGAGATCGCCGCGATCAACCCCGATCTGGTGCCCGCCGCCGCGGTGACGGCGAAGGACGCCGCGGAGGTTGCCCGCGAGTTCGCGCCGCGCGACCTCGTGACGCAGGTGCTCACCGCCTGGTGGCTGCCGCTGGTGAGCGCGGTGGTGGTGGGGCTCGGAGTCGTCTGGGTCGTGCTGGTGCCCCGGCGGCGGCGTCGCGCTGACCGAAGCCGACGGGCTACGCGGAGCTGAAGCGCTCGCCGGCACGAAGCCGTTCGTCGGCACCGTGCCGAGCCTGCGGAGCGCTGGAGATCCAGGCCACGACGGCCGTCCAGACCACCAGCGCCAGCAGGCCGAGATTGCGGGCTGCGAGCAGGGCGAGCGCGCGGGGGGTGACGGCGTTGATGCCGGTGAGGCCCCCGTAGAACACGGGATAGATGGCCGTCGTCAGCAGGGTCAGCGCCAAGACGGCCAGCAGTGTCACGGCGGCGAGGACGCGATCCCGGACTGTCGGGGGGGAAGTGCCGGGGTCGTCCGGCCGTCCGGCCCACGCGGAGGCGAAGACCGCGACCGCCGGGGCGGCCAGCCACAGCAGGTACTGCGGGCTGAGTGCGCGTGAGGTGACGATGAAGGCGGCGACGAAGGTCAGGGCGAGGTAACCCAGCGCCCCTCGGTCACAGCCGTTCCAGACCCATCGCCCGACCAGGACGAGGCAGCCGAGCAGCGCCACGACCCCTGCGATGCGGCCGACATCGAGCCACGCGGCCACGGTGGGTCCCTCCACCTCGAAGGCGTGGAAGGCCGAGTACCAGACGCGATAGCCGTCGCGGGCCGCCCACTCGTGCATGGGCAGGGTCGCCGGCACGGATTCGATCTGTAGGCCGCGATCGGTCTGGTAGTCCAGCGGCGAGAGCAGCCGGTCCCAGCCGCCGGCAACGAGGCTCCCCGCAACGAGCAGGGCACCCGTGCCGACGAACCAGGCGATAGCGAGCCCGCGGCGTCCGCGCTCGGCGAGCAGCGTGAGCGGGGCCAGCACGAGGGGCCACAGCTTGAGCCCGGTGCCGACCGCCACCAGCACGGACGCCGTCCGGGAGCGTCCCGCGAGCGCATACAGCACGGCCGCTCCGGCGGCGGCGGCCGCCAGCAGGTCGAGACGCAGGAGAGCGACCTGACCCGCGATGGTGGTGACGGCCAGCCAGGCGAGGACGCCCGCGGGACCGGTGCGGCGCCCGAGCAGCAGGGCGAAGGCGGCGTCCGCCGTCGAGGTGAGCGCCACCGTGACGGTGCGGTAGCTCTCGTAGTCGTCGTAGCCCAGCGCGTACGGCAGGAGCAGCAGGGCTCCGGCCGGGGTGGGGTACTCGGTGAACGCGTCCCGGACCCCGTTGCCCGCGGCGAAGGCCTCCTGGGCGCCGAGAAAGTAGTAGTAGGTGTCGCCGTACTCACCCGGCAGGACGACCCACGCCCACACCGACATCAGCTTCAGCGCCACCCAGCAGAAGGCGATGCCGACGACGGCCGTCCAGGCAGTGGCGGTGTCGGGGCCCCAGCGGGACTCAGCAGAGGTGCGGGGCACGCGTCCCATGATGGC
>JAKDIK010000301.1 GCA_030450535.1 Propionibacteriaceae bacterium | reverse complement strand
GGCGTCCTCGTGGGCGTGCTGGGGTACGGTATCGGGATTCTGCAGCCGTAGGTCGTGCGCCCCGCGGTGGTGGTGGGTCAGGATGCCGCCGTGGCCGACGCCGGCCCGGTCACCACGCGCCTCGCCGAGGCGGGCGGCCGGGTCCTTGTGGTCGAACCGGCCCAGACCGAACCCACCCTCGCCCTCGTGTTCTACACCGGAGCCCTCGTCCGTCCGCAGGCGTACGAGTGGATCGGGCACGCGCTGGCGTCGCGGGGCGTCCGCACGCTGATCCCGGAATTCGGCGCCGACATGGCGTTCACCAACGCCAACCGCGCCGAGATCGTCGCCGAAACCCTCGCGCCGGGCCTGCCGGTCGTGATCGGCGGCCACTCCCTCGGCGGCGCCATGGCGGCCCAGTACGCCGCCGACCACAAGGACGTCGTCACCGGCCTCGTGATGCTGGGCGCCTACCCGCCCGACCGGGCCGACCTCGGCGACGCCCCGTTCGCCGCGCTGACCCTGCTCGCCGAGCACGACCAGGTGCTGGACGCCGACGCGCAGGCGGCCAGCCTCGATCGGCTGCCGCCCGTGCACGAGGAGGTGGTGATCACCGGGGCCGTCCACAGCTTCTTCGGCCGCTACGGACCGCAGGCCGGCGACGGCGTCCCCACGGTCACCCGGGCCGAGGCCGAGCGCCAAATCACGGCAACCCTTTCACGTTTCACCGACGGCATGGCCTAGCCTGAAGCGGGGCGGTCCGACCCCATTCCCTCTGCCACCGAAGGGACGCCCATGTCCGCAGGACGCGCGCCCGAGTCGTCCCCGACGCAGGCCGACGCCGACAACCGCTCGATCATCGCGATCCTGCTGGTCGCGGCGTTCACCGTCATCCTCAACGAGACGACGATGAACGTCGCCCTGCCGGCGATCATGGCCGACTTCGGCGTCACCGAGCGCATCGCCCAGTGGCTCACCACGGCGTTCATGCTGACCATGGCGGTCGTCATCCCCATCACCGGTTGGCTGATCGGCCGGTTCACCACCCGGCAGGTCTTCGTGACCGCCATGACGCTGTTCTGCCTCGGCACCCTCACGTGCGCGCTGGCGCCGTCCTTCCCGGTGCTGCTGGGCGGGCGGATCGTGCAGGCGTCCGGCACGGCGATGATGATGCCGCTGCTCATGACGACGATCATGAACCTGGTGTCGCCGCGCTCCCGCGGGGCGGTCATGGGCAACGTCTCGCTGGTGATCGCGGTCGCACCGGCGGTCGGCCCGACGCTGTCGGGATTCCTGCTCCAGTTGGGCACCTGGCACTCGATCTTCCTCACCGTGCTGCCCATCGCGCTGGCGATGCTGGGTCTCGGCGTCTGGAAGCTCCGCAACACCGGCGACTTGACCCACACCCCGCTCGATCCGGTGTCGATCGCGCTGACCGTCCTCGCCTTCGGACCCCTGATCTACGGCATGAGCATGCTCGGCGAGAGTGCCGGCGAGGGCAGCGGCTTGCAGGCGCCCGTCGCGCTGGTCGCGGGGATCGTGTTCCTGATCATCTTCGTGTGGCGCCAGCTGCGGCTGCAGCGCGCCGACCGCGCCCTGCTCGACCTGCGCGTCTTCACGCACCGCTCGTTCAGCGTCGCGCTCACGATGATGGCGCTCGGCATGATGGCGCTGTTCGGATCGGTCATCATGCTGCCTCTGCTGCTGCAGCGCAGCTACGGGCTGGCGCCGATCCAGGTGGGACTGATGATGCTGCCGGGCGGTGTCGCGATGGGCCTGATCGGCCCCATCGCCGGACGCCTCTACGACCGGCACGGCCCGCGGGTGCTCGTCATCCCGGCCAGCTTCGTCGTCCTCGCGGTGTTCTGGTTCTTCTCGACGCTGACGCTCGCCACCCCGTGGTGGGCGATCATGCTCGGCCACGTCACGCTGAGCACGTCGTTCGCCTTCGTGTTCACGCCGCTGTTCACCGTGGCGTTGGGCTCCTTGCCGCGTCCGCTGTACTCGCACGGCTCGGCGGTCGTGGGCACCGTGCAGCAGGTCGCCGGCGCCGCCGGGACGGCTCTGTTCGTGACGGTCTTCTCGACGATGTCGGCCGCGGCGCTCATCGAGGGCCAGCCGGACGCCGCCGCGCTGCTCTCCGGGGCGCACTGGGCGTTCCTCTTCGCCGGCGGCGTCTGGGTCACCGCGGTCGTGGCGAGCTTCTTCGTCCGGGCGCCCGACAACGTCGAGGACGACCTGCCCGTCGGAGCCCACTGAGCTGGGCCGGTGCTGGTTCGTGCCGGGCTCGCCGAGCATGCGGCCGGATCCCCGCTACGGTGGCGAGCATGAACGATTCGAGCCCTCACGGGACCCAGCCCGCGCTCCGGACCTCCGTGGCCGGGCCCCGGATCCTTCTGCTCGACATCGACGGCACGCTCGTCGACTACCACAACGTGCTGCCCGACTCCGCCGTGACGGCAATCCGGCGGGCGCGGCAGAACGGGCACCGCGTTCTGCTGTGCAGCGGACGCGCGAAGCCGGAGGTTTCCGATGACCTGTGGAACATCGGCGTCGACGGCTACATCGGCGGCAACGGCAACTATGTCGAGTACCGCGGCGAGATCGTGCTCGAGAACGCCCTCAGCTCCGGCGACTGCCGCGCGATCATCGACTGGCTCCACGGGCGCGGGCTGGAGTTCTACCTCGAATCCAACGCCGGACTCTTCGCCAGCGCCCACTTCTCCACCGCAGCCGTGCCCGCGATGCGGCTCTACAGCCAGCGCAAGGGACGCCCCGCGCCCGAGCAGGACGAGGTCGTCCTGCACGGCATGATCCTCGGCGGCGAACTGCACCGCGACGACGTCATGAAGGTGAGCTACCTGCTGTCGTCGCCCGACGATCACGCGGCCGCCGTCGCCGCGTTCTCTCACCTCCAGCACGGCACCTGGGGCGGGCGCGGCGCCGAGGCGCTGTTCGGCGACATAGGGGTCGCCCAGGGCACCAAGGCCACCGCCGTCGCCGCGCTGCTCGCCCACCTCGGCGCGCAGCGCTCCGACACCATCGCCTTCGGGGACGCCACAGTCGACCTGCCGATGTTCGAGGCCTGTGGCTACGGCGTCGCCATGGGCAACGCCAGCGACGACCTGCTCGCCGTCGCCGACCTGGTCACCGACGACGTCGAGGACGACGGCCTCGCGCACGCGTTCAGCCGCCTCGGCCTGGTCTGAGCGGTCGCCCGGTGGACGCCCGCGCGGGCGGCCCGCCGCCGGATCGGGCGGCCCCCCCCCCCCGGCGGCGTTGTACTTGGGCCGGTGGGCCCCGCGGGG
>JAKDIK010000300.1 GCA_030450535.1 Propionibacteriaceae bacterium | reverse complement strand
CTTCTCGGCGAACGGCACGCGGCCGCGGATCAGCTCGGCCAACTCCACCTCGGCCGTCGTCGGGGCGCCGAACGACAGCCCGCGCGCCGCGGCCGCGACCACGGCGTCCACCACCTGCGGGTGCGCGTGCCCCAGCAGCGCCGGGCCCCACGAGCAGACCAGGTCGACGTAGGTGCGGCCGAACACATCCACGACGTGCGGTCCGGACGCCGACGCCAGGAACACCGGAGTGCCGCCCACCGACCCGAACGCCCGGACCGGTGAACTCACCCCGCCCGGGATCACGCTGCACGCGCGGGCGTACACCTCCTCCATGGTGAGGGAGGAAGGGTTTCGGTCTGCGGGGTTGGTCACGCTGGGCAGTGTAGGCGTCCCGCTCGCCCGAAAGCGGCGATCAACCTCATCGGCGCGCGAGCTCCGCGGCGAGGTCGAACTCGGCCTCCACGTCGCCCGGCGGGGCCGGCGTCACCAGCGACAGCCCGACCGCCACGGCGAGGTTCACGAGGAACCCGGGCAGGATCTCGTACAGCTCGAAGATGCCCCCCGTCATGGACCCCCACCAGAACACCATCGTCGCCCCGGCGAGCATCCCCGCGAGCGCACCCCAGCTGGTGAGGCGCCTCCAGAACAGCGACAGCAGGATCGTCGGGCCGAAGCTCGCCCCGAAGCCTGCCCAGGCGGACGCCACCAGCCCCAGGATCGTGTCGGATGGGTCGAGCGCCAGGAACGCCGCCACCATCGCCACCACGAGGACGCCGCCCCGCCCCAGCCACACCCCGCCACGCGGGCTGATGTCACGGCCGGCGAAGGCGCGGAAAAGGTCCTCGACCAGGGCCGAGCTGGTCACCAGCAGCTGCGAGGAGATCGTCGACATGATCGCCGCGAGGATCGCCGCCAGCAGCACGCCCGCGACGAAGGGGTGGAAGAGGAGCTGGCCCAGCGTGATGAAGACCGCCTCGGGGTTGGCGAGCCGCCCGGTGTCGTGGGCATAGATCGCGACACCGACCAGCGCGGTCATCGCGGCGCCCGCACAGCTCAGGATCATCCAGCCGATGCCGATGCGTCGGCCGGCGATGGCTTCGTGTGGATCGGTCAGCGCCATGAACCGCACCAGGATGTGGGGCTGGCCGAAGTAGCCGAGCCCCCACGCGACCGACGAGGTCACTCCCACCGCCGTGGCGCCGGCGGTGAGGCTGAGCAGGCTGGGATCGACGGCGTTGATGGCCTCGATCATCGCTCCCGGGCCTCCCACGTGGGCGATGCCCACAATCGGCAGGACGACCAGCGCGGTGACCATCATGCAGCCCTGCACGACGTCGGTCCACGAGACGGCAAGGAAGCCGCCCACCAGCGTGTACAGAACGGTGACGCCCGCCACCAGCAACATGCCCCACAGGTAGGGCAGCCCGAACGACGACTCAAAGAAGGTGCCGCCGGCCACCATGCCCGACGACACGTACAGCGTGAAGAACACCAAAATGATCAGCCCGGCCACGAGCCGGATGCCGTAGCGATCACGCAGCCGGGCGCCCAGGTAGGACGGCAGCGTGATGGAGTCGGACGCCAACTGCGTGTAGGCCCGCAGGCGCGGCGCGACGAACTTCCAGTTGAGCCAGGCGCCCATCGTCAGGCCGATGGCGATCCACAGCTCCACCAGACCGCCGAGGTAGAGAGCACCCGGCAGACCCATCAGCAGCCAGCCCGACATGTCGGACGCCCCCGCCGACAGTGCCGCGACGAACGGCCCCAGACCGCGGCCGCCAAGCATGTAGTCGGTGAGGTTCTTGGTGCGCGCCTGGGCGGCAAAGCCGATGACGATCATCGCGATGAGATAGATCAGCATCGAAACGGCTTGCCAGATCATATCGATGGTCATGCGTAACCCCCGGGGGTGTGACGTGTTGGCGGGGAGGTTAGCGCACCGCGGGCACCTCGAGGGCGGCATAGGTCAGAACGAGATCGGCGCCGGCCCGGACGATGCAGGTGATCGCCTCGGCGAGCGCCGCGTCCCGGTCGATCCAGCCGCGCTCGGCGGCCGCGCAGATCATCGCGTACTCACCCGACACCTGGTAGGCCGCAACCGGCACGTCGGACGCCGCCGCCACGTCCGCCAGCACGTCCAGGTAGGACGCCGCGGGCTTGACCATGACCATGTCGGCGCCCTCGGCGAGGTCGAGCAGCGCCTCGCGCAGCCCTTCGCGCCGGTTCGCCGGATCCTGCTGATAGGTGCGCCGGTCGCCCGCCAGCGACGACCCGACCGCCTCGCGGAACGGCCCGTAGAACGCCGAGGCGTACTTCGCGGCGTAGGCGAGGATGCTCACGTCCTCATGCCCCGCGGCGTCCAGCCCCTCACGGATCGCGAGCACCTGGCCGTCCATCATTCCCGACGGCGCCACCACGTGGGCGCCCGCCTCGGCCTGGCTGACGGCGAGGCGCGCGTAGACGTCCAGCGTGGCGTCGTTGTCGACGCCGCCATCCGGCGTCAACAGGCCGCAGTGGCCGTGATCGGTGAATTCATCGAGACAGGTGTCGGCCATGACGACGAGGTCGTCGCCGACCTCGGCCCGCACCGCGGCGAGACCCCGGTTGAGGATTCCGTCCGCGCGCTCGCCGACCGAGCCCGCGGCGTCCTTCTCCTGAGGCTGCGGCACGCCGAACAGCATGATGCCGCCCAGCCCAGCGGACGCCGCGCGCGCGGCCTCGGCACGCAGCGAGTCGAGCGTGTGCTGCACGACGCCCGGCAACGAGGAAATTGGACGCGGCTTCGTGAGACCGTCGGCGACGAACACAGGCAGCACGAGCTGGGCTCGGGCGACGCGGGTTTCGCGGACGAGGCCACGCATCGCGGGGGTGGTGCGCAGGCGGCGGGGGCGGATCGTGGTCATGCGGGTTCCTCCAGGGCGGTGACGAGGGCGGCGAGGACGCCGGCGGCGTCCGGGGCGGCGGCGATGGCGTGCACGCTCAGGCCGGTGGCGCGGGCGGCGTCCGCGGTGGGTTCGCCGAGGGCGACGAGCCGGGTGTGCCCGGCGGGCTCGCCCAGGAGGTCGTGGACCGCGCGGGCCACCGAGCCGGCGGTGAGCACGACGGCGTCGTAGGCGGGCCAGTCGGCGACGAGCGCTGCGGGGGCAGCTGGGAGCGGCCCGGTGGTGTAGGTGGCGACGCGCTCCACCGTCCAGCCCAGCCGGGTGAGGCCGTCGGCAAGCGTGGGCGCGGCGAGCGCCGAGCCGGGCGCGAGCACGCGGCCCGGTCGGGCGGGCAGGCGGGCGGGAAAGGCGGCGACCAGGGCCT
>JAKDIK010000075.1 GCA_030450535.1 Propionibacteriaceae bacterium | reverse complement strand
CCGCCGGCCGTGCCGGCGCGGGGGTTGGGGGTCCCCAACCCCTACGTGGCCTTGTACGGGCCGCGGGGGGGGGGGCCCGCCCCGATCCGACGGCACCTCGACCTGGGCCTGCTGGTGACCCAGCACGACCGGGTCCGAACGGTCGTGTACGGCGGCTCCGACGTGCCTGCCCAGGGCCGGGTGGGCTCCGGGTTGGCCGCCAACCCGACGTTCCTGCGCTTCCGCAACGGGACCGCCGTGGTGCGATCGGCCCGGCTGTCGAGGGGGTTCTTCGGGCTCGGCCCGTTCCGCGCCGACCGCATGGAGGTGGCCGGCGATGTCGTGCATCTTGAGGAGATGATGCGCGCGTACTACTACCAACCGCTGGACCGCAGCCGACTGCGACGCGACGGCACGTATGAGCTGGCGTCGGAGGGTCGTTACAGCTCGGCCATGTCGTTCGCCATGCGCCGCTCCACCGAATTGCCGCTGAGCACCGGGATCCGGTGCTCGCTGGCGCCCGATGGGGTGGCGCTCGACGTCGAGGTGGAGGGGACGCACACCGATGTCTCCCTGGAACTCGCGCTCGGGGCGGGTTTGCTCACCGGTGCCGAGGAGGTCGAGCCCGACGTGTGGCGGATGGCGGGGTTCGAGGCGGTGTTGCGGCACGGGCCGGACGCCGTGGTGATCACGACGGACCTCCCGCCTCGCCCGGACGTGGTGGGCCGCTACGTGCCGGGCGAGGTGTACAGCTTCCTGGGCGGCACGGACGCCCTCGCCGGCCCCAGGCTCTATCTCAGTGCCACCGCCCCGGTGTCCTTCCGGGTGGGCCTCAGCGCCGCCTGAACCGCGCCGCGTGCGTCAGGAGGCGAGCCCGCGCAGGTGGTTCAGGCTGGCGCGGACATCGGCGACGGGACCCTCGTCCTGGGGCTCCGCGGCCAGAATCGTGTCCTGCTCCAGCACCCACCAGCCGTCGTAGCCCACCTCGGCCAGGCCCGCGACGATCGCGGTCAGGTCCACGTCGCCCGTGCCCAGCGGCACGTACATGCCCTCGCGAACCGCGTCCGTGTACGTCAACGCACCGGACTGCACGCGCGCGGCGAGGTCGGCGCGGACGTCCTTGGCGTGCACGTGCCCGATCCGGTCGGCGTGCTCGCGGACCAGCTCGGCTGGGTCGGTTCCGCCGATGAGCAGGTGACCCGTGTCGAGGCACAGAGGCACCGCGGATCCGGCCAGCACCCGCTCCACGTCGGCTCGTGACTCGACGAGGGTGCCCACATGCGGATGCAGCGCCGGGCGCACCCCTCGGGCTCGCGCCAGCTCGGCCAGCCGGTCGAGATGGGTGAGCAACCGATCCCACACGGCTTCGGTGAGCTCCGGACGGGCGTCGTAGCCGTCGCCACCGGTCGCCGCCGCCAGCACGAGCACGTCACCGCCCGCGGCGGCGAAGGCGTCCAACTCGGCGTCCACGCCCGGCCGCGGGTCGTGGTCGTCGCGATGCAGCACCACCGGCACGAAGGCGCCCACCGCGGCCAACCCCGCGTCCGCAAGCACCGCCGCGCGCTCGGCCGGGGCGACCGGCAGCCACCCCTGGGGGCCGAACTCGGTGGCGGTCAGCCCCAGCTCGACCATCTCGCGCAGCACCCGATCGGGCGCGAGCTGGTGGCCCCAGCCCGGCACCTCACACACGCCCCAGCTGATGGGGGCTCCGGCGATCCTCATCGATCTCCTCCTCCGTTTGGCTCCCTCGTGCCGGCCTCGACCCGCACGGTGCCGCCGGTCCGGATGGACTCGGCGGCGGCGTCGGCGAGCACCAGCGCGGCGCGGCCGTCCGCCAGCGAAGGCGACTGCGGAACGCCCCGGGCGATGTTGCCCAGGAACGTATCCAGCTCGGTGGCGTAGGCGCGGGCATAGCGCTCGAGGAAGAACGGCAGGTAGGCGTCCGCTGCCTCGGTGGCGCTCCCCGTGTGCACGCGCAGCGAGGTCGCCCGCTGGTTGGTCTGTTCGATCGACCCGTCGCGGCCAAAGATCTCCATGCGCTGGTCGTAGCCCGCCGCGCAGTGCCGGGAGTTGATGATCACGACGACGGCCCCCGAGACGGCGGTCAGGGTCACGACGGCGCCGTCATGGGCGTCCGCGATGTCACTGGTCCGCTGCCCGGTGGCGTGCACGGCGGCGATGTCGCCCACGAGGAAGCGGGCCATGTCGAAATCATGGATCGTCATGTCCTTGAAGAGGCCGCCGGACCCTTGGAGGTACGCATCCGAGGGCGGTGCCGGGTCGCGGCTGATGATCGTCACCTGTTCGACCGGACCGATCACGCCGGCGTCCAAGCGCTCGCGGATCTGGAGCGCCTCGGGCGAGAACCGGCGGTTGAAGCCGATCATGACCCGCGCGGCGTTCGCTCCGACCGCGGCCAGGCACGCGTCGGCAGCAGCCAGATCCAGGGCGATCGGCTTCTCCATCAGGACGTGTTTGCCCGCCGCGACGGCAGTCTGGGTGTGCGGGCCGTGCAGGGCGGTCGGCGAGCAGACGAGGACGGCATCCGCATCACCGGTCAGGGCGGCCTCGACGTCGGTGGTCCAGGGCACGCCGAGCGACTCGCCCAGCGAGCGCGCCGACTCCTCCACGGGATCGGCCACGCACGCCAAAACGGCCCGGGGGTGACCGGTGACGGTGGCGGCGTGGACGGAGCCGATCCGACCCGCGCCCACGACGGCAACGCGCAGCCGGCTCATTTGTCGGAGTCCCCGCTGAAGTGGAACGAGGCGGACACCGGCGCGTGCGGCCAGCGTTCGGTGGTGACCTTCGCGCGCGTGTAGAACGCCACGCCCTCGGGGCCGTACACGTGGCTCTCGCCGAACAGTGAGTCCTTCCAGCCGCCGAACGAGTGCCAGGCAACGGGCACCGGGATCGGCACGTTGACGCCCACCATGCCCACCTTCACGCGGCGGCGGTACTCGCGCGCCGCAGCGCCCGAGGCGGTGAAGATCGCCGTGCCGTTGCCGTAGGGGTTGGCGTTGACCAGGTCGATCGCCTCGGCGAGATCCTCGACGCGGACGACCGCCAGCACCGGGCCGAACACCTCCTCGCGGTACACCCGCTGGTGCGCGGCCACCCGGTCGACGAGGGTCGGGCCCACGAAGTAGCCCCCGTCGTGGCCCTCGACGCGGACGCCGCGGCCGTCGACGACCACCTCGGCACCCTCCTGGGCAGCGGAGGCGATGATGGACTCGATCCTCTCCTTGGCGGACGCGGTGATCACCGGGCCCATGTCGGCCTCCGGATCCGACCCCGGGCGGACGCGGACGTCCCGGGCCCGCTCGGCAAGCAGCGCGACGAACTCATCGGCCACCTCGGCCTGGACCACCGCCACGGAGATGGCCATGCAGCGCTCCCCGGCCGAGCCGAAGGCGGCGGCGGTCAGATGGTCCGCGGCGTCGGCGAGGTGCGCGTCCGCGAGGACGACGCCATGGTTCTTGGCGCCCCCCAGAGCCTGGACGCGCAGGCCGCGGCCGCTCGCCACCTCGTGGATGTGCCGGGCGACCGGCGTCGATCCCACGAACGACACCGCCGCGAGCCCGGGATGCGCGAGGAGGGCGTCCACGGTCCCCCGATCACCGTGGACGACCGAGAAGACGCCGTCGGGCAGGCCGGCCCGCTGCCACAGCCGGGCGAGCAGGTTGGCGGCGGACGGGTCGCGCTCGGACGGCTTCAGCACGAAGGAGTTGCCGCACGCGATGGCGACCGGGCACATCCATAGGGGAACCATGGCTGGGAAGTTGAACGGCGTGATGCCGGCCACCACCCCGAGCGGCTCCCGGACCGTGGACACGTCGATGCCGCTCGCCGCCTGCTCGGTGACCCGCCCGGTGAGCAGGTTCGGAATGCCGCAGGCGAACTCGACCACCTCCAGCCCGCGTCCCACCTCGCCGCGGGCGTCGGAGATCACCTTGCCATGCTCGGCGGTGATCAGCGCGGCGAGCTCGTCGACGTGCTCGACGAGAAGCTCGCGGAAACGGAACCCCACCGGCGCCCGGGGGGCGAGCGACACCTCGGCCCCCGCGGCCGGGGCCGCGGCGGCCGTGCGCACGGCCCGATCGACGACGGCAGCGTCGGCGACGGCGACCCGGTCCGACCCGGCGCCGGTGGCCGGGTTGTACACGGCGAGGGTGGCGTTCGAGCCAACCTCGGCGCCTTCGATCCAATGGTTGATCATCTCGTCCTCACTCAACTGGTGGCATCAGATAGGGGCGTTGGGCCGCCCGCGCGGCCTCGTACTCGGCTCGCGCCCGCTGCGTGGACGCGAGGGTGGCGACCTCACCGACGGGCACGTCCCACCAGGCATGGCCCGGCGGGTTGGGGCCGTCGACGTCGGTCTCGACGACGACGGCGGTGACACGCTCGGACGCCCGGGCCCGCTCCAGGGCGACGCGGAAGCCCTCCACGCTGTCGGCCGTCAGCGTCTCGATGCCGTAGGAACGCACGTTGGCAACGAGGTCGTACGGCACGGGCGCGCCGTCGAGGTGTCCCGACGCGGGGTTGCGCAGCCGGTAGCGCGTACCGAACTTCTGCGACCCCCGCGATTCCGACAGCGCCCCGATGGACGCGAACCCGTGGTTCTGGACGACGATCAGGATGACCTTGACGCCCTCGGCGACGATGGTCGCGAGCTCGCTCGACATCATCTGGTAGGTGCCGTCGCCCACCAGGGCATACACCTCGGCGTCCGGGCGCGCGAGCTTGACGCCGAGGGCGGCGGGGATCTCATAGCCCATGCACGAGTAGCCGTACTCGAGGTGGTACTGCCCCGGCACGGTGGCCCGGAACAGCTGTTGCAGGTCTCCGGGCGCGGAGCCGGCAGCGTTGATCAGAACGTCGCCCGAACCGACGGCGTCGTTGAGGACGCCGAGGATCTCGGTCTGCGCGGGCAGCGGTCCATGGCCGATCGAGAAGCAGGCATCGGTCTCGGCTCGGGATTCCGCCACGAGTTCTGCAATCTCCGCGCGATACGCCTCGCTGACAAAGTGGCCCGCCAAGGCGTCGGTGAGCGCGGCGAGCCCGGCGCGGGCGTCCGCGATCACCGAGGTGGCGGCATGCTTGGCGGCGTCGAACCCGGCGACGTTGAGGTTCACGAAGCGGGCGTTAGGGGCGAAGACAGTGTGCGAGGCCGTGGTGAAGTCGGTGTAACGGGTCCCGACGCCGATCACGACGTCGGCCCGGGCGGCGAGCGCGTTGGCACTGGAGGTGCCGGTGGCGCCCAGCCCGCCCACGGCGCTCCCGTGATCCCACGCGAGGGCGCCCTTGCCGGCCTGGGTGTCGGCCACCGGGATGCCGGTGGCGTCGGCGAACGCGGTGAGAGCGGCGGACGCCTCGGCGTAGACCGCTCCCCCGCCCGCGACGAGCAGGGGACGTTGGGCCGCCCGGATCGCGCGAGCGGCTCGGGCGAGGGCGTCCGGATCGCCGGGGAGCCGGGGCACGTGCCAAGTGCGGTCCGCGAAGAACGAGGCCGGCCAGTCGTAGGCCTCAGCCTGAACGTCCTGGGGCAGGCACAAGGTGACGGCTCCGGTCTCGGCGGGATCGGCGAGGACTCGCATGGCCGCGGGCGCGCTGGCGAGCAACTGCTCGGGGCGCCAGATCCGGTCGAAGTACCGCGAAACGGGCCTGAAGGCGTCGTTGACGGTCACGTCCGGCCCGCCGGGGTGTTCCAGCTGCTGCAGCACCGGATCGGGGACGCGGGAGGCGAAGACGTCCGAGGGCAGCAGCAGGACGGGCACGTGATCGATGGTCGCGAGCGCTGCACCGGTGACCATGTTGGTGGAGCCGGGACCGATGGACGCGGTGCACGCCATCATCTCCAGCCGGTTCGCTGCGCGCGCGAACCCCACCGCGGCGTGCACCATGGCCTGCTCATTGCGGGCCAAGTAGTAGGGCAGCTCGTCGGCCCCCACCTCATCGGAGGCGATCCCGGCCTCGCGGGCCTCGGCGTGCGCCTGCAGGAGCCCCTGTCCGAACCCGGCGACGTTGCCGTGCCCGAAGATGCCGAAGCAGCCGGCGAACATGCGCCGGCGGCGTCCATCGCGTTCGGTGAACTGGTGCGCGAGGAAGCGCACGAGGGCCTGGCCCACGGTGAGGCGAACGGTCTCCATCAGCGCTCCTCCAGCCGGGGATCGACACTCTGGGAGGCCCAGGTGTCGCGGATCCAGGCGAAGTGGGGGTCGTCGGTGGCCAGCCACCGAGCGTCGGTGAGCGGGCCTGCCATGACGTTGAGGTAGTACATGTCGTGCCCGGGCAACGCCACGCAGGGCCCGTGGTAGCCGTGGGGCACCAGGGCGACATCGCCGCTGCGCACCTCGGCCAGCACGTCGATGGGCCTCTCGGTCGTCCCGTACGTGCGGTGATATCCGACGCCGGGACCCGCGGGGGAATCCGCGACCTCGAAGTAGTAGATCTCCTCCAGCTCGCGCTCGCGCTCGGAGTGCTCGTCGTGCTTGTGGGGCGGATAGGACGAGGTGTTGCCGCCGGGGGTCAGGACCTCGCAGACGAGCAGGCGGTCCACGGCGATGGCCGTGTCGATGGTGTAGGCGTGCACCAGGCGGCTGCAGTCCCCGGCACCGCGCCGCTCGGACGCGACGTCGGCCGCGCGCAGCACCTGAACCTCCCGGACGCCCTCGGCCCGGGCGCGCGCCACGGCGAGGCGAGCGCCCTGCGGCCCGGCGGTCACGGCGATGGACGCCCCCCGGGGCGCGTAGGCGAAGTCGGCCGGCTCCCACCAGGGACGGCTGCGGGCCAGCGTGACGCGGACGGCGTCCCCGGTCCCGTCCGGAGGGGTCAGCGTCGCGTCCACGGATCCGCGCAGGGGCAGCAGGCCGGCCTCGTCGGCGTCCAGCGACCACGCCCGCGTCTCGCCCGGTCGCAGTTCGACGACCGTCAGCCCGGAGTATCGCCAGCCCGCGGACTCCGGGGTGATGTCGGTGATCACGGCGCCGGCCCCGGCGCGAATGATGAGGTCGCTCACAGCAACGCCACCGCCTCGTCCACTGCGGCGGCGATGTCGCCGTCGGCCGGGAACAGCAGTTGGCGTCCGACCGCGAACCCGGCGATGCCCGGGCTCGCCGCAGCCGCCTTCCAACCGTCGCCCTGGGCCACGTCGCCGCCGAGCAGGAGGGTTGGCAAGGTGGTGCAGGCCGCCACGCGATCGGGCTCGTCGACCGCGGGCAGCTTGAGCCAGGTGTACGCCGACGTGCGGCCCAGGCCGGAGGCGATCATGGCCGACCGGATGACAGCCTCGGTGGAGAGATCCACCGTGAGGCGTCCCTCGACCCGGGTGCACCAGAACGGCTCCACCAGGGCGATGAGTCCGCGCTCCGCCAGCTCGTTCACGGCCCGGGCGCACGCCTCGATGGTGGCGACGCTCGCCGGATCCTGCGGGTCGATGCGGACGAGCATCTTGCCTCCGTCGAGGCCAGCGTCGGCGATGCCTTGGGCGTCGTACCCGGTGAAGCGGTCGTCCAGCTCGAAGGAGGCGCCGACGAGGCCACCCCGGTTCATGGAGCCGAGCACCAGCTTGTGGTCGAGGGCGCCGAGAAGCGCCAGTTCCTCGACCAGGTCCGCGGTGCCGAGGAAGCCGTGAACGCCGGGACGGCTCAGGGCGAGGGCGGCGCGCTCGAGCAGGTCGGCGCGGGACGCCATGGCCAGCGGGCTGTTCGACACGCCGAGCACCCCGCGCGCCGGGTGGTCGACGGCCACGATGAGCAGGTTGCCCTCGTGTCCGGCGAAGCGCGGCCGATCGGCCAGGGCGCGGCGGACGGCGCCGGGGTCGCGGCGACGAACCTCGGTGATGTTCATTCGACGACCCCCGCGGCCGCGGCGGCCTCAACCTCGGCGGTGGTCGGCATCGCGGTCGAGCATTCCAGCCGCGAGGCGACGATCGCCCCGGCGGCGTTCGCGAAACCGATGAGACGCTGGAGGTCCCAGCCCGCCAGCAGGCCGTGGCACAGGGCACCGCCAAAGGCGTCGCCGGCGCCGAGCCCGTTCATCACGGTGACCTTGACGGGCTCGACGACGACGCGGTCGTCCGCCGTGGCGGCCAGGACGCCGCGGGGACCCATCTTCACGATGGCGAGCTCGACTCCAGCGCCGAGTAGCGCATCCGCGGCCCGATGCGGCTCGCTCTCCCCCACCGCGACGCCGCACTCCTCCAGATTCCCGACAGCCACGGTGACCCGTTCGAGCTGCGGCTCGATGACGTCGCGGCACTCCTGCGGCGAGCTCCAGAACATCGGGCGATAGTCCAGGTCGAGCACGGTGTGGGTGCGGCGTTCCCGCACCTCCAGGGTGCGCACGTGGGCCGAGCGGCTGGGCTCTTCGGACCAGCCCGTCACGGACTGCCACACGATGCCGGCCGCACGAATCGCGTCCGCATCCACGTCGTCGGGAGCGATCTGCAGATCCGGAGCCGAGGGGCGGCGACAGAACTACCGGGGGCAGCCGCCCGGGGGCAAGATCTCACACAGCGTGATCGGCGTCGGCAGGTCGTCGTCGACCACCACGAAGCGGTCGTCCACGCCGAGGTGGCGCATCTGCTGGCGCACGTAGCGACCGAAGGGGTCGTCCCCCACGCCCGTCAGAATCGCGAGCCGGTGTCCGTGCCGGGCCGCGGCCACGGCGACGTTCATGGGCGAACCGCCGAGGAACTTGCCGAAGGTGGTGACGTCCTCGAGGGGGGTGTTGATCTGGAGTGGATAGAGATCGACGCCGCTGCGCCCCATCGTGATCACGTCGTAGCCGCTTCGCTCCGCCGCCATGTGGCTGATCCCCTTCGGTTGCGCGGGCCCGCGTTGGCCGCACCCCGAGCCTGCCGCGTGCGCCCCACCGGCGTCAAGTATTTGTCAGGACATACGCTCATTTGTTTCGGGGGCAGCTAGTCTGAGTGCCCACCGACCCGAGGAGCCGAGGTGACCGCACCGTTGCGCATCGATGTGGACCGCTCCAGCCCCGTGCCCCTGTACCACCAAGTGGCGGAGGCGATCGAGGGGGCGATCACCGACGGACGCCTGCCCGCCGGGTCGCTGCTGGAGAACGAGATCGCCCTGGCCGGCCGGCTCGGCATCTCGCGGCCCACGGCGCGCCAGGCGATGGCCTCCCTGGTGGACCGGGGGTTGCTCGTTCGCCGCCGCGGGGTGGGGACGCAGGTCGCCCCGGAGCACGTCCGGCGTCCGGTGGGTCTCACGTCGCTGCACGACGATCTGGTCGCCGCCGGACGCCGACCCACCACGCGGCTGCTCGAGTTCGCCGCCGTGGCGGCGTCGGCGGAGCAGGCGCGCGAGCTGGAGGTCGTTCCGGGCACGGCGATCGTGACCTTGCGCCGGCTCCGGCTGGCCGACGGTGAGCCGATCGCCGTGATGGCCAACCTTCTCCGCGCCGAGATCGCGCCCACCGAGAGGGAGCTGGAAGAGCACGGGCTCTACGAGTCGCTGCGCCGGCGGGGCGTGGAGCCCAGCCTGGCGCGGCAGCGCATCGGGGCGCGGCTGGCCAAACCGGCCGAGGCGCGCTTGCTCGCAGAATCCGGCCGGACGCCCCTGCTCACCATCGACCGGATCGCCTACGATCCCGCCGGCGCCGTCATCGAGGTGGGCCACCACTTCTACCGGGCGTCCCGCTACGGCTACGAGACAACACTGTTCGCGCGCTGACCCGCCCGTCGCGTGCCGCCGGGACGGGGCCGGCGGCGCAGCCCGCTG
>JAKDIK010000074.1 GCA_030450535.1 Propionibacteriaceae bacterium | reverse complement strand
GGCGCCCTGGTCATGACCTACATGACGACGACCGACCACAAGGTCATCGCCAAGCTCTACCTGTGGACGGCGCTGGCCTTCTTCGGGTTCGGCGGCCTGCTGGCCCTCGGCATCCGTGCCGAGCTGGCCTTCCCGGGGCGTCACTACTTCAACTACGAGACGTTCAACCAGCTGTTCACCATGCACGGCACGATCATGCTGCTGATGTTTGCGACGCCGATGTTCGCGGCGTTCGCGAACGCGCTGCTGCCGCTGCACATCGGTGCGCCCGACGTCGCGTTCCCACGGCTGAACATGTTCGCCTACTGGCTCTACCTGTTCGGCTCGCTGGTCGCCTGCGCCGGCTTCCTCAGCCCGGACGGTGCTGCGGCCTTCGGCTGGTTCGCCTATGTGCCGCTCTCGGACGCGGTCAACTCCCCGGGCGTGGGCGGTGACCTGTGGCTCGTGGGCCTCTACATGCTGGGCCTGAGCACCATCCTCGGTTCGGTCAACTTCATCACGACCATCGTGTGCATGCGGGCTCCTGGCATGACGATGTTCCGCATGTCGATCTTCACCTGGAACATCCTGGTCACCTCGATCATGGTGCTCGTGGTCTTCCCGGTGCTCGCAGCCGGCCTGCTGGTGTTGCTGAGTGACCGCGTCCTCGGCACCCACATCCTGGGCGCGGCCACCGGCGGCGCCATGCTGTGGCAGCACCTGTTCTGGTTCTTCGGCCACCCCGAGGTCTACGTCATCGCGCTGCCGTTCTTCGGCATCATCACCGAGGTCCTGCCGGTGTTCAGCCGCAAGCCGGTCTTCGGCTACGTCGGTCTCGTTGCGGCGACGCTCGCCATCGGCGCGCTGTCCATCTCGGTCTGGGCGCACCACATGTTCGTGACCGGCGCAGTCAACCTGCCGTTCTTCTCGTTCATGACGTTCATGATCGCTGTACCCACCGGGGTGAAGTTCTTCAACTGGATCGGAACGATGTGGGGCGGGTCCATCCGCCTTGACAGCCCGATGCTGTGGGCGATCGGCTTCCTCACCACGTTCCTCTTCGGCGGCCTGACCGGCGTCATCCTCGCGTCCCCGCCACTCGACTTCCACGTCTCCGACACCTACTTCGTGGTCGCCCACTTCCACTACGTGCTCTTCGGCACGGTGGTGTTCGCGATGTTCGCGGGCTTCTACTTCTGGTGGCCGAAGATGTACGGCTACATGCTCAACGAGCCGCTCGCCAAGCTGCACTTCTGGCTGGTGTTCTTCGGCTTCCACACCACGTTCCTCGTGCAGCACTGGCTGGGCATCGAGGGGATGCAGCGCCGGATTGCGGACTACATGCCGGGTGAGGGCTTCACGTTCCTCAACCAGGTGTCGACCGTGGGTGCGTTCGTGCTCGGCGTCTCCATGCTGCCGTTCCTGTGGAACGTGTACACGAGCCACAAGCACGCCCCGCGCGTGACCGTGGACGATCCGTGGGGCTGGGGTCGGTCGCTGGAGTGGGCGACGTCCTGCCCGCCGCCGCGCTTCAACTTCACCAAGCTGCCGCGCATCCGCTCGGAGTCGCCGGCGTTCGACCTGCACCACCCCGAGGCCGCGCAACACGGCCCGCATCGGGTCAATCCGCTGCAGGAGGACTTGGTCGACGAGGAGAGCGAGGAGGGCACCCGATGAAGACCGAGGCACGCATCTTCTTGTTTCTCACCATCTTCTTCACGATCGTGACGCCCATCTACGCCGGCATGACGTGGTGGCAGCAGGGCCATGTCGAACCCATCGGCACGACCGTGTTCGCTCTGACGCTGCTGTTCGCCGCGATGATCTGGCTGACGCTGGCGATCACCGGGCGCACGCTGACCCGCGGCGACGCCCTCGGCCGTCCCGAGGACCGCCAGGACGCCGAGGTCATCGACGGCGCGGGCGTGCTGGGCTTCTTCCCGCCGAAGAGCCTGGTGCCGTTCTGGTCGACCGTGGCGATCATGCTCGTCCTGCTCGGTCCTGTCTTCGGCTGGTGGATCTCGCTGCTGGGCGCCGCCGTCGGCATCTGGACCGTCTTCGGCTGGGCCTACGAGTTCTACGTGGGCGACTACAAGCACTGACGGATCGCCCGAGGCAGGGGCCGTCCGCTCACCAGCTCTGGTGCAGCGGGCGGCCCTCCTCATACCCGGAACGGCTCTGGACGCCGACGGTGGCCCGCGCGTGGAAGGCCTTCAGCGTGCGCGCTCCCGCGTAGGTGCACGACGAGCGGAGGCCCGAGGTGATGAAGTCGATGAGGTCCTCCACCCCCGGACGCCCGGGGTCCAAGTACATGCGCGAGCTGGAAATGCCCTCCTCGAACAGCCCGGCGCGGGCGCGCTCGAAGAAGCTCTGCTCCTTGGTGCGGGCGCGCACAGCGCGGGCGGACGCCATCCCGAAGCTCTCCTTGTAGGCGCGGCCGTCCGCGTCGGTCATCATGACGCCTGTCGACTCGTGTGTACCGGCGAACCACGACCCGATCATCACGGCGCCGGCCCCGGCGGCCAGCGCCAGCGAGACATCGCGGGGGTGGCGGACGCCGCCGTCCGCCCAGATGGCCTTGCCCATCTCGCCCGCGGCCGCCGCACAGTCGAGCACCGCGGAGAACTGCGGCCGCCCCACGCCGGTCTGCATGCGGGTGGTGCACATGGCGCCCGGACCGACGCCCACCTTGACGACGTCGGCCCCGGCCTCGATGAGGTCGACGGTGCCCTCGGCGGTGACGACGTTGCCGCCCACCAGGGGGACGCGGGGGCCCCCGGCCTTGGTGTGCGCGTCCCGGAGGCGTCGGACGAGTCGCAGGGCCTCCAGCATGCGGTCCTGGTGGCCGTGAGCGGTGTCCAGGACGAGGACGTCCGCGCCGGCGTCCAGCATGGCCCGGGCACGCTCCTCGACGTCGCCCGAGATGCCGACGGCCGCGCCCAGGCGCAGCCGTCCCTCGGCGTCCAGCGCCGGAGCGTAGATCGCCGACCGCATCGCGCCCTTGAGTGTCAGCACGCCCACCAGGCAGCCGTCGGCATCGGTGGCCAGCGCGATGCGGTGGCGACGCTCGGTGAGCTTGGCGAAGACGTCCTTGGGGGCGGTATCGGCGTCGACCAGTGTGAGGTCGGTGGTCATGAGCTCGTGGACGGGCACGAAGCGATCCACGCCCTCGCCGTCGGCGGGGGAGACCAGCCCGACGGGGCGGCGATCGTCGTCCAGCACCACGGCCACGCCGTGGGCGCGCTTGCCGATGAGGGCAAGCGCGTCGCTGATGGTTGTGTCGCGCGTCACGTGGATGGCGGTGTCGAACACCGGGTGCGCGCCCTTGACCTTCGCGATCAGGCGCGTCGCGATCGCCGCCGACAGATCCTGGGGGATGACGGCGAGGCCGCCGCGGCGCGCCACCGTCTCGGCCATGCGCCGACCCGAGATGGCCGTCATGTTGGCGACCACGAGGGGGATCGGTAGTCCGAGGCCGTCGGTCGACGTGAGATCGACGTCCATGCGGCTGCGGATCGCCGAGCGGGTCGGCGACATGAAGACGTCGTCGTAGGTCAGGTCGAAGTCGGGCTTACCCGTGGTGAAACGCACCCGCTCATGCTAGTTCACGCACGTCCGGGGACCGGACGTCCCCGCACGGCCGAAGGCCCCCGTCCCGGTGGGAACGGGGGCCTTCGGCGTCGGCTCAGACGAGTTGGCGGCCAAGGTCGTCGTCGGACTCGTCGTCGTGGTGGTGGGCGTCCTCGATCTCGGAGGCCGTGGGCTTGGGGATGTCGTCGCCAGAGAACCAGGCGGACATGCGGGAGCGGAACCCGCCGATCGCCTTGGGATCCCTGGTGCGGACGCCGTACTCGTCCTCGGTCTCACTCGGCTCCAGCGGCTGGTACTGCCGGTGCTGGGTGAGGGCGTAGGCCTCGCCCTCGGAAATCGGGGTGTGCGCCTCGGTGACGCCGCCGGCCGGGTCGCGCACCAGGATGCCCGACTCGCCGCCGTGCAGCACCCGCTCGCGGTCGGCCCGCTGCAGCGAGAGGCAGATGCGCTTGGTTGCGAGATAGGCGATGACCGGGGCGACGAAGACCAGGACGCGCATCACCTCGGTGACCGCATTGAGCGACACGACGAAGTGGGTGGCGATGATGTCGTTGGCGCCGTTGAGCCAGAACATCGCGTAGCAGGTCATGCCTGCGACGCCTAGGGCCGTCCGCGTCGGGGCGTTGCGCGGCCGGTCGAGGAGGTGGTGCTCGGCGGTGTCGCCGGTCAGCCGCGCCTCGACGAAGGGCCACAGGGCCAGCGTCGTGAACAGGATGCCCATCAGTCCCACGCCGGGCAGGAACACCGCCCACGTCCACGTGGTGGCGCCCCAGTGGGACTCCCACCCGGGCGGGATGAGCCGCAGCGCGCCCTCGACCCAGCCCATGTACCAGTCGGGCTGGGAGCCGGCCGTGACCGTCGCCGGATTGTAGGGGCCGTACAGCCACACCTGGTTGATGCTGAGGGTCGCGCCCATCAGGATCAGGGCGCCGAACACGATGAAGAAGAAGCCGCCCGCCTTGGCCATGTACACCGGGAACAGCGGGTATCCGACGACGTTGCCCTCGGTGCGCCCCGGGCCGGGGAACTGGGTGTGCTTGTGGTACACGACCAGCGCGAGGTGCGCCGACACCAACCCCAGGATCAGGGCCGGGATCAGCAGGATGTGCACCATGTAGAGCCGCGAGATGAGCAACTCGCCCGGGAACTCGCCCGCGAAGACGAAGAACTCCGCCCACGTGCCGATGAGCGGAATGGAGCGGATGAGGCCGTCCACGAACCGCAGGCCGGTGCCCGAGAGCAGGTCGTCGGGCAGGGAGTAGCCGGAAAAGCCCGCCATGAGCGAAATGGACATGAGCCCCACGCCGATGAGCCAGTTGATCTCGCGCGGCTTGCGAAAGGCGCCGGTGAAGAAGATGCGCAGCATGTGCGCCGTCATCGCCGCCAGGAAGAGCAGCGCCGCCCAGTGGTGGATCTGGCGGACCAGCAGGCCGCCGCGGACGTCAAAGCTGATTTCGAGGGTGGATGCGAACGCCTCCGACACGTGCCGGCCCCGCATGAGTTCGTAGGTGCCCTCATACGTCATCTCACCCATCGACGGCCGGAACCAGATGGTGAGGAAGATGCCCGTCAGAAGCAGCACGATGAACGAGTACAGGGCGATCTCGCCGAGCAGGAACGACCAGTGGTCGGGGAAGACCTTCCGGAGCCCCGCCTTGCCGATCTTGGCGACCCCGACGCGCTCGTCGAGCCACCCCATGAGCCCCGTCATGTCGCGATCGGCCCTGACCGCGGTGGCCGTGGCGCCCGCGGTGGACGCCTGCGGTTCGGGGTTCGCGTCCTTGGGCACGACCGCTGCTGGCTTGGCCATCACTGATCACCGTCCTGGTAGTCGTTGCGGGAGTCTCGCTCGAAGTAGCTGGGCCCCACCGGGACGGTGAAGTCGCTCTGGGCCACGAGGTAGCCCTCGGCGTTGACGCGCAGGGGGAGCTGGGGGAGAGACCTGGCCGCCGGCCCGAACACGACGACACCGGAGTTGCCGAGGTCGAAGGTGCTCTGGTGGCAGGGGCACAGCACGTGGTGGGTCTGCTGTTCCCACAAGGTGATGGGGCAGCCGACGTGGGTGCAGATCTTGCTGTAGGCGAGGATGCCGCTCACGTGCCAGTCGCGGCGCGACTCGGGGATCTGGATGCGGTTCGGGTCCATCCGGACGAGGATGAGCGCCGACTTGGCCTTCTCGGTGATGAGCTCGTGGCCGTCCAAATCGAACAGGCTCTGCGGCTCGGCGTTGACGAGCTGGCCGATCTCCAGATCCTCGGGGCGCAGCGGCTTGGCGTTGACGTCGTTGACGACGACCTCGCCCTCGGTCCACAGCGTCTTCTCGATGGTCTCGCGCCGGACGGCCGCGGTGGGCCACGGGCCCATGTCGGCCAGGGTCACCAGGGCGGGCACGGCGAGGATGCCGAGGGCGCCGCCGAGGCTGCCGAGCAGCATCTTGCGGCGCGATACGCCGGCGTCCGCGATGCCCGCGTCCAGCTTGCCCAGGAAGGCGGTGCGGGTCGCGGGGTCCGAGCCGGCGGGGTGCCGCTCCTCCACGACCTCGTGGTCGCTCATCAGCTGGCGCGCCCAGTGGACGGCGCCGAGCCCGACCAGGGTGACGGCGAGGCCGCCGGTGAGGCCCAGCAGCATGTTGTTGAGCGGCCAGTGGGTGCCGAGGAACGGCACCCACAGGTCCTGGGGCACGGCGAAGTACACGACGACGAAGGCGATCGCCAGCAGCGGCACGAGGCCGAACATGGCGACGACCTGCCGGTACACCCGCGTGGCGGCGGCCGGGTCGGTGTCGGTGTAGCGGGGGACGTGCTCCTCCAGACCCGGGTCGGGCACCGGGAAGTGGTGCTCCTCGTTGGCTCTGACGAGATCGTTGTGTTCGCTGCTGCTCATCGCTTCAGTGCTCCTCGGGACGCGATCCACACGGCGACGAGGCTGAGCCCGCCGATGCCGACGATCCAGGCGGCCAGACCCTCGGTGACGGGGCCGAGCCCGCCGAGGGTGAGGCCGAGGGTCGGTTGTTCCTCGATGCCCTTGAGGTAGCCGATGATGGCGGCCGCGTCCTCATCGGGAATCGCGCCCTCGGAGAACACGGGCATCTGCTGCGGGCCGGTGCGCATCGCCTCGTAGATGATCAGCGGCTCGACCCCGGTGAGCGGCGGCGCATACTTGCCGTGCGGCAGGGCTCCGCCCGCGCCGGCGGCCTGGTGGCACGCGGAGCAGTTGGTGCGGAACATCTCGCCGCCGCGGGCGAGCTGCTCGTCGGTGAGGTTGCTGTAGTCGTAGGCCGACGAGGCGGGGATCGCCGGGCCGGGGCCCATCGTCGCCACGTAGGCCGCGATGGAGGCGATCTCCTGCGCGGTGTAGGTGTTGGCGCGCGCCGGCGCCTGCATGCCGGGACGCGCCATCGGCATGCGGCCGGTGGTCATCTGGAAGTCGACCGCGGCTGCGCCCACACCGACCAGGGTCGGACCCTGCGAGGTGCCCTCGCCGTTGAGCCCGTGGCACGAGGAGCAGGTGACCTGGTAGAGGCCCTTGCCCTCCTCGACCTGGGCGGACATGCCGGTGTCGGCGGCCACCTGGGTGGAGGGAGCGATGGCTGCATAGAGGGAGCCGAAGAGGATGAGCGCGAAGACGAGGGCCGCGGGACGGGCCGCCCGGTGTCGCCGTCGGGTGCGTGGAGTTCGCATGTGCGTGAAGCGCCTTTCGGGTCGGACGGTCAGCGGATCAGGTAGATCACCGAGAACAGGATGATCCACACGATGTCGACGAAGTGCCAGTAGTACGACGTCACGATCGCATGGACGCGCTGTTCGTGGGTGAACGTGCGAGCCAGGTAGGTGCGCCCGAGCAGCACGATGAAGGCGATGAGGCCGCCCAGCACGTGCAGGCCGTGGAAGCCGGTCGCGAGGAAGAAGGCGCCTGAGTAGGCGTTCGTCGAGAGCAGGAAACCCTCCGAGACGAGCAGCGAGTACTCATACGCCTGCCCACCGATGAAGACCGAGCCCATCAGGAACGTCAGGATGTACCACTCGCGCATGCCCCAGCGTGCGACGTTGAGCAGGCCGCCGGTGCGGCTCACGAGGCCCTTCTCGGCGCGGAACACGCCGATCTGGCAGGTGACCGAGCTCAGCACCAGGATCGTGGTGTTGATCATCGAGAACCACGGCCACTGCTGGCCGAGGAACACCGGGTCGGTGAGGAAGTGCGACGCACCCCACTCCCACATGCTCTGCTCACCGGTCGCCGCCGCCATGCTGTTCGTCGCGTCGCGCAGCGAGAAGTATGCGGCGAACAACGCGGCAAAGAACATCAGCTCGCTGGCCAGCCAGATCAGCGTGCCGATGGCCACCATGTCGGGGCGTCCCTTGACGCCATGGAGCCGGGCCGCCGGCACCGGATGGATGGCGCCGTGGGGGAGAGCCACGGACGCGCCTGCACTCGGATTGTTCACCACGGGCGTCATTATTGCCGCTAACCAGCGCCGCGGTCACGCCGCCGTGGTCGATCTGGACCAAATAGTTGAGTGTTCGTTACCCGCGGAGCCCTCGCGGCGGGCGGTTGCGGCGCCGACGTCCGGCTCGGGATAGCATGTGCTCGACCCGGCCCGACAGTGAGGACACCATGACCGACCAGGCGACCATCTTGGTGTATTCCGACGACCGCTCCGTGCGCGACAGCGTCAAGGTGGCGCTCGGACGCCGCGTGGCGACCGACCTGCCCGATGTGGTGATCACCGAGTGCGCAACCCATCAGGCGGTCAGCAGGACGCTGGACGCGGGCGGGATCGACCTGGTGATCATGGACGGCGAGGCCGTCCCCGCGGGGGGGATGGGCCTGTGCCGGCAGGTGAAGGACGAGACCCCCAACTGCCCGCCCGTTGTGCTGTTGGTCGCCCGCGTGGCGGACGCGTGGCTGGCCACGTGGTCGCGCGCGGACGCCGTCGTGCCGTTCCCGATCGATCCGATCCGGCTGCCGAGCGCCGTCGCGGAGCTGCTGCGGGCGCGTCGCGCGGCGGAGGCCTCCGCGCAGTGAGCCAGGCCTGGCCCGACCTGCTGACCGATCTCGTCGCCCGCAGCGACCTGAACGCCGAGCAGACCGCGTGGGCGATGAACCAGATCCTCGCCGGCGAGGCGACGCCGGCGCAGATCGCGGGGTTCATGGTGGCCCTGCAGGCCAAGGGCGTGACCGCCGACGAGCTGTCCGGTCTGGTGGCGGGCATGCTCGGCAACGCGGTCACCGTCGACCTGCCCGTCGAGGCGGTCGACATCGTCGGCACCGGCGGCGACCGGGCGAATACCGTCAACGTGTCGACCATGGCGTCCGTCGTGGCCGCCGCCGCGGGAGCGAAGGTCATCAAGCACGGCAACCGCGCCGCGTCGTCGGCGTGCGGCACCGCCGACTGCTTGGAGGCGCTCGGTGTGGTGCTGGATCTGCCGCCCGCGCGTCAAGCAGCCGTGTTCGACGAGGTGGGCATCGTCTTCCTGTTCGCGCCCGTGTACCACCCGTCGCTGCGCCACGCGGCCGTCCCGCGGCGCGAACTGGGCATCCGTACCCCCTTCAACTTCCTGGGTCCGCTCGCGAACCCCGCCCGGCCTCGCGCCGCCGCCCTCGGCGTTGCGGATGCGCGCATGGCCGCGCTGATGGCCGATGTGCTGGCCGGACGCGGCGCCTGCGGCCTGGTCTTCCATGGCGGCGACGGGCTCGACGAGCTGACGACCACGACCGCGAGCGACGTGTGGGTGGTGGCCGACGGTGGCGTCGCGCAGACCCGCCTCGACCCGGCCGACCTCGGCCTCGACCGCGCCGCGATCGGCGACCTCGTCGGTGGGGTACCCGCGCACAACGCGGAGGTCGTCCTGGCCACGTTCGCCGGCGAGCCGGGACCCGTGCGCGACATCGTCCTGCTCAACGCCGCCGCCGGGTTGCTGGCCTACGACGGGCCGGACGCCGGCGCGCCCCTGACCGATCAGGTCGCCGAGCGCCTGGAGCGCGCGCGTCGCGCCATCGACAACGGGGACGCCACCCGACTGCTGGACGCCTGGGTCGCCGCGACCCGCCGCGAGGACGCCTGACGCCCGCGCTGTTTGGGCCGGGTTGCTGGCACCGGGCCCTTCTCGGGGCTACGCCCACGTTCTGCCAAACCAGCGGCGACAGCGTCCGCCTCACCC
>JAKDIK010000299.1 GCA_030450535.1 Propionibacteriaceae bacterium | reverse complement strand
GGTGGGGCGGGCTCAGCCCTCGCTGGGGCCGGCCAATTCAGTGGGGGCGTGGTCGGGCAGCTCACCGCGCGGCTCACCGTTGAAGGTGAACGGCTGCTCGGCGCCCTCCTCGGCCACGTCGACCACCACGATCTCGCCGGGGTGCAGGTCGCCGAAGAGGATCTTCTCGGCGAGCGTGTCCTCGATGTCGCGCTGGATCGCACGACGCAGCGGCCGCGCGCCCAGGACGGGATCGTAACCCCGCTTGGCGATGAGCGTCTTGGCGGCGTCGGTGAGGACGATGCCCATGTCGCGATCCCTGAGCCGCGTTTCGATCTCGGCGACCATCAGGTCGACGATCCGCTCAATGTCGGCCTGCGTGAGCTGGTGGAACACCACGATCTCGTCGACACGGTTCAGGAACTCGGGGCGGAAGTGCTGCTTCAGCTCATCCGACACCTTGGCCTTCATCGCCGCGTACCCGCCGACCGGGTCGTCGCTGCGGCTGAAGCCCAGGTTGACCGACCGCGAAATGTCGCGGGTGCCGAGGTTCGTCGTCATGACGATGACCGTGTTCTTGAAATCGACCACGCGACCCTGGGCGTCCGTCAAACGGCCCTCGTCGAGGATCTGCAGCAGCGAATTGAAGATGTCCGGGTGCGCCTTCTCGATCTCGTCGAACAGCACGACGCTGAACGGCTTGCGCCGGACCTTCTCGGTGAGCTGGCCGCCCTCCTCGTACCCCACATACCCGGGGGGCGAACCGAACATCCGCGACGCGGTGTGCTTCTCGGAGTACTCGCTCATGTCGAGCGTGATGAGGGCGTCCTCGTCGCCGAAGAGGAACTCGGTCAACGCCTTCGTCAGCTCCGTCTTGCCGACGCCCGAGGGGCCGGCGAAGATGAACGAGCCGGACGGCCGTTTCGGGTCCTTGAGCCCGGCCCGCGTACGTCGAATGGAGCGCGACAGCGCCTTCACGGCGTCGTCCTGGCCGATGTAGCGCTTGCCGATCTCGGCCTCCATGTTCAGCAGGCGGCTCGACTCCTCCTCGGTCAGCTTGAAGACCGGGATGCCGGTGGCGCTGGAGAGCACCTCGGCGATCTCCTCCTCACCAACCTCGGCGGGGACGCCGGAGTCGCCGTTCTTCCACTGCTCCTCCTTGGACTGACGCTCGCCGAGCAGCTTCTTCTCGTCGTCGCGCAGGCTGGCGGCCCGCTCGAAGTCCTGCCCGTCGATGGCGGACTCCTTCGCCTGCCGCACCTCGGCGATCTTGGCGTCGAGCTCGCGCAGGTCCGGCGGCGCCGTCATGCGCTTGATGCGCAGGCGGGCGCCGGCCTCGTCGATCAGGTCGATCGCCTTGTCGGGCAGGAACCGATCCGAGATGTACCGGTCGGCCAACTGCGCCGCTGCCGTCAGGGCAGCGTCAGTGATCGTGATCCGGTGGTGGGCCTCATAGCGGTCGCGGAGCCCGCGCAGGATGTCGATCGTGAGCGCGATGGACGGCTCGGCAACCTGAATGGGCTGGAAGCGGCGCTCCAGCGCGGCGTCCTTCTCGATGTACTTGCGGTACTCGTCAAGAGTGGTCGCGCCGATGGTCTGCAGCTCGCCGCGGGCGAGCATCGGCTTCAGAATGGACGCCGCATCGATCGCGCCCTCGGCCGCACCGGCGCCGACGAGGGTGTGAATCTCGTCGATGAACAGCACGATGTCGCCGCGGGTCTTGATCTCCTTGAGCACCTTCTTCAGCCGCTCCTCGAAGTCGCCGCGGTAGCGGGAGCCGGCCACCAGGGCACCGAGGTCAAGGGTGTAGATCTGCTTGTTGCGCAGCGTTTCGGGGACGTCGCCGCGCACGATCTGCTGGGCGAGACCCTCCACGCAGGCGGACTTGCCGACGCCGGGCTCACCGATCAGGACGGGGTTGTTCTTCGTGCGTCGCGACAGCACGGTCATGACGCGCTCGATCTCGGTGGTGCGGCCGATGACGGGGTCGAGCTTGTTCTCGCGCGCCGCCTGCGTCAGGTTGCGGCCGAACTGATCGAGGATGGTCTGGTTGCCCTGCTGCGGCGGCGCCTCGGGGGCGCCCGCGGTCGACGGCTTCTGCTCGCCGCTTTGGCCCTGGAAGCCGCTGAGCAGCTGCAGCACCTGGTTGCGGACGCGGTTGAGATCGGCCCCCAGCTTGATGAGCACCTGGGCGGCGACGCCCTCGCCCTCGCGAATCAGGCCGAGCAGGATGTGCTCCGTGCCGATGTAGGGGTGGTTGAGCTGCAGCGCCTCGCGCATCGACAGCTCCAAGACCTTCTTGGCCCGCGGCGTGAACGGAATGTGCCCCATGGGCGCCTGCTCGCCGTGGCCGATGATTTCCTCAACTTGGGCGCGGACCGCCTCCAACGAAATGCCCAGGGATTCGAGCGCCTTCGCAGCCACCCCCTCACCCTCGTGGATGAGGCCCAGCAACAGGTGCTCGGTGCCGATGTAGTTGTGATTGAGCATGCGGGCCTCGTCCTGCGCCAGGACAATGACGCGCCGCGCGCGGTCGGTGAACCGATCGAACATGAGCTCTCCTTCTGCTCCGGCCGTGATGGCCGGGGTGCCCCCGAGGGAGTCCGGGGACCACTTCAGTCTAGACAACGCCCCCACGCGGCCGCCTTGTTCCCTGTTCGCCCCGGGCGCAATTGGACAGAGCCGCCCCGGGCGCAATCGGACGGAGCCGCCCCGGGCGCCATCGGACGGAGCCGCCCCGGGCGCCATCGGACGGAGCCCCGCGCTCAATGCACGGCGAAGCCCCGACCCCCGTGGCCGGGGCTTCGCTGGGGTCGTGGGGGCGTGCCGGCCGCTCAGGCGTGAGCGGCTTCGTAGGCTGCCCGGACCTCGTCACGGACGCGGCCGCGGTCGGAGACCTCCATGCCCTGCGAACGGGCCCACTGGCGGACATCGTTGGCCGACGCCAGGCCGGCGGAACGCCCGGAGCGGCGGCCGCCCGTGCGGCGGGCGCCGCTGTTCTTGCGGCCCGCGGCGACGTAGGGGGCGAGCGCCTCGCGCAAAGCGGCGGCATTCTCGCTCGACAGATCGATCTCGTACGTCGATCCGTCAAGGCCGAATGACAGGGTCTCGTCGGCGACAGTGTCGTCGCCGGCGAGGTCATCGGTGAGGGAAATCTGAACGCGCTGGGCCATCGGGTGTCCTTTCGAGGATTGCCGGGCCGGATTGCCGGGGCCGGACGATATTCGTGCGCTCACAGTTCTACCCCGATTGGCCGTGCGATACAACTCCAGACGCGAATGTTTCCGGATGATGACCCGAAAGAATGGGGCCCTGCCCGCCAATATTGACGTCCGTGGCCACCGGGAATGACTCT
>JAKDIK010000073.1 GCA_030450535.1 Propionibacteriaceae bacterium | reverse complement strand
GGTGTGGGGCTCGGCGCGGTGGCCGGCAGGGTGAGCCGGACCGTGTGATCGGGCTGCAGGCCGGCGCGGGACAATTCGGCGGTGAGGTGCTCCACGATCACCGCGGCCGGGGCGTTCGGGCGGGCGAGCTCGGCCCGCAGCAGGCCGGCGACGTCCGCGGCTGCCTCGGGGTCGAGCATCGAGAGCGGCTCGTCGAGCGCGACGACCTCGGGCTCGCCCACCAGCGTCGCCGCCAGCGCCACCCGTTGCTGCTCCCCGCCGGAGAGCTGGCCGGTCTGCCGGTCGAGCAGGTGCGTGATCGCGCACCGTGCTGCCACCGCCTCGACGCGCGGCCCGATCTCTACGCGGGGGAGGCCGGCGTTCTCCAGGGGCAGGGCCAACTCGTCGCGGACCATCGACAGGCACAGCGACGACGCCGGATCCTGCGCCAAGAACCCCAGCCACGCGGCCCGCGCCCACGGCGGGTCGTCGGTCACGTCGATGCCGCGGTGACGCACTCCGCCCCACAGGTCACCGGCGCGCGCGTGCGGGATCAGTCCGGCCAGCACGGCGAGCACCGTCGACTTGCCCGAACCGGACGGCCCGGTCAGCGCCACGAATTCACCCTCACCCACGGTCAGGCTGAGATCGCGGATGACCGGGTTTCCGGTGTGGGCGACCGTGATGTCCTCGACCGCCACGAGGGCCGACGCCGCGGGCGCGGGCGTCCGCGCAGTGGCCCCCTCGCCGCTCGTCATTGTCCGGGTCGCCCGGCCCGCTCGGCCCGTCCGGCGGGCAGGTCGCGCAGGACTCCCGTACGCATCAGCGCCCGGGCGAGCAGCCAGCCGAGCAGCCCGCACAGGATCAGGCCGGACGCGAGGTGCAGCCCGAGCCGGAGAGCGAACAGGTCCTGACCCCACCAGCCGAAGCGCAGCACGCTGTAGACGAAGCTCAGGATCGCCGCCGTGAGGCCCGAGGCGAGGAACGTCCCGAGGCCGAAATGACGGTAGCGGGTCGCCGCGAAGGCGATCTCGGCGCCGACCCCCTGGATCAGCGCGCTGAGCAGCAGGATCGGGCCCACCGGACTGCCGAGGAACACCACCTCGACGATGGACGCGATCACCTCGGCGATGATGCCGGATCCCGGCCGCCGCGTGAGGAAGACCGCCAGCGGGGCGACGACGATCCAGCCGCCGATGAGCACGTTCTGGGCAAGGTCGCCGAACGGCCCCATGGCGACGGCGAGCGTCCGCCACGCCATGACGAGGGCGTAGTAGAGGAATCCGAAGACGACACCGAGCACGACGATCGCGACGATCTCGGCCAGGGCCATTCCGCGCCGCGACGACGTGCGCACTCCGGTGGGCGTGCTCATTTCGGTACCTCCGTCGGCGAATTGATGGACAACGTCAGGTGGGTGGTCACGTGCTGGACGACGGCCCCCGTGCGGAGCCATGCGCCGCCCACGAGGGCGAGGATCGCCCCCACGTCGCCGGCCAGTCGCGTCACGTAGTGGTCGGCGGAGTGGAACAGTCCGGACGCCTTCGCCTCGTCGATGGCGGCCATGATCGGGGCCATGTGCTCGCCGCCACCCGCGCCGTCCAGCAGCGGGTAGAGCGACCACTCCGCCCAGGCCCGGACGCCGGCGTCCGGCACCGCGAGGGTGTCGGTGGACGCCCACGGTCCTGAGTGGAGCTCGCATGCGACCTCGCCGGGGCAACCCCGGGAGAGCAGGATGTGGGCGCTCAGGTGGGCGCCGTCGGCGCACCTGGCGGCGGCCGTCACGAGGTCGACGAGGCGGCGAACGACGGCGTGCTCACCGCCGCCGATATAGGTGCTGACGGGGGAGGTGCTCGTGGTGAGGACGTCCTCGACGGCAGCGTCAGGGGTGACGTCGGCGAGGGCGCCGAGGATGACGTCGACGTACCGGTCGGTCATCGGGCACAGCGTGATGCGGGCGCCGACGCCGTAGGTGGCCGGTGTGGGCGGGGCCGTGGTTGAGGCCGTGGGTGGAGTCAGCGTCGGAGCCGCTGGATCGAGCGAGGTGCTGGTCATGCGTGCCTTCCCGCCCCTGAGGGTGGTGGCCGCCACGGGATGCGCGCCTTGCGCAGCATCCAGCCCGACTCCCTCCGCTGGTATGACCCAGTTCAGGTTCCACGGGTCAGTCAGGATGACTTTCTCAGCGCCAAGCGCTCCCCGGGGGCATGCTGGGTTCAGCGTAACCCACGTCCGCCCCGTGGGTGCGCCCGGAGGTCCGCGGGGCTCCACGAGCGGCCGCGCAGTCGTGTCGCCCCCATGGGGACTGGTGAATTAATTGTGAAGGCGGCTATCGTGGGGTGATTGGCGACGAGGCGAGGAGGTCCCCCATGCTTGGCAGCATCGTCCCACAAGGTCCGCAGGTGGCGGCGCTCCTGATCGAACCCTGCCGCATCCAAGGGATGCGGGTGCCGGCCTGGCTCGCCTGGTCCACGCGCGCCGCCGCACTGGGGCTGATCCTGGTGCCGGTATTCCCCCTGTTTCTGCTGGTCGCCGGCCTCGATCGGGCGGAGTTGCCGATGCTCGGTGCCAGCGAAGCCACCCTGGCGAGCACCTGCATCGGCGTGATCATCCTGCTCACCTACCTGTGGATGACGACCCTCGGCTGGCTCCAGCAGCGTGCTCAGTGGCACGAATTCGTCGCAGAGGCGGACGCGACCGGCGTCCGTTTGTCCCGCATCGACGGGGCGCGACCGTCCGACTACGAGCGCACCGCGGTGATCGTGACGGCCGTGGACCGCTCCGGCGGGGCCAAGCCACAGGAACTCGAGCTGTGGGACCCGTCGCGCGAGCTCCTCGCGGGCATGTACGTCGCCCTCGCGCCGGGCCTTCGGGTGGTCGCCACCGCGACCCCCGAGGATCGCGACGCCGACCGTCGCCTCAAGCGCTGGGGTTTCCGCGATCTGGACGCCTCCTCCCAGCCCACACGGCGGCGTTCCGCGGTCGCCTGACGCGCCCCGCGGGCGAGTCCCCCTCGTTGTTCACATCCGTCGCGGATCCGCATGGGCGCGACAGGGCATCCACAGGTGGCGCACAGGTCGCCGGTCAAGGCTGTGATCGTCCTCAAGAAAGGAACAACGATGAGCAGCAGGGCCAAGGCCGCCGCGGCGCTGGCGTCCCTCGGGATCGTGGGGCTCGGCTGGGGCACCGCCACCGCCAACGGGCAGGCCGTCTTGGCGCTGAACCCCACGGACACGACCGCCACAACGCCCGCTACGACCCCCGCCACCGACACCTCGGCGAGCGCCGACGCGTCCACCGGGTCCACGTCGTCCGGGTCCACCTCGACGGCGACCGGAATGTACACCGATGGCACCTACACGGGAACCACCGTCTCCCACCGCTACGGCAGCGTGACGGTCACGGTGACCGTCACCGACGGCGCGATCACCCGGGTCACCGAGAACGTCGTGAGCGATGGGGACCGCAAGTCGAACCAGATCAACAGCCGCGCGGTGCCGGTCGTCCGCAGTGCGGTGGTGGCGGCGAACAGCGCGAACGTCTCCACCGTCTCGGGCGCCACCTACACCACCAGGGCCTACCTGAGTTCCCTCCAGTCCGCGCTCGACCAGGCAGGTGCCCGATGACCACCCCGTTCGTGTTCGCCGCGATGGGGACCATCGTGAGCATCCACACCGCGCAGCCCCTCGACCGTCCGACCCAGGACGCCGTGCTCACCGTCTTCGCCGACCTCGAGGAGCGCTTCAGTCTCTGGCGTTCCGACACCGAGGCGTCCCGCTTCGCTCGCGGCGAGTTGACGCTGCGTGAGATGAGCGAGGAGTTCCGCTCGGTCTACGACGAGGCCGTCACCTGGCGCATCGCCACCGACGGCGCCTTCACGCCCCATCGCCCGGACGGCGTGGTCGACCTGTCCGGCATCGTGAAGGCGTTCGCGGTGCGCGCCGCCGGCCGCGTGCTGCGCACGACGGGGGCCACCGACTGGTGCATCAACGCGGGGGGCGACGTTCTGACGTCCGGACGCCAACCCGACGGCTCACCGTGGGTGGTGGGCATCGTCGATCCCCAGGATCGGGGCGCGCTCTTCACCGAATTCACCACGGGTGAGGAGCGGTGGGCGGTCGCCACGTCAGGTATCGCTGAGCGCGGCGAGCACATCTGGCGGCTCGGCGCCGACGACACCTTCGTGCAGGTCACCGTGTGCGCCCGCGACATCGTCACAGCGGACGTGCTGGCCACGGCGATCCTGGCGGGCGGTCCGCTGGCGCTGGCCCGGGCCCAGGAGCTGGACGACATCGACGTGCTGGCCTGCAGCGCCGGCGAGCGGGTGTGGGCCAGCGCGGTCTTCATCGCCGCCTGAGGGCGTCGGAGCGGAGCGGCGGGGCGCCCACGCGTTGCCGCTCTTCCCCGCTCGTCCTTTCGTACGAGTTTCCCGCCCCCACGACTCGACCCTTAGGCTGAACTCGTGGCAACTCGGGGGTGTCACCCTGTGGTTTCGGTGTGAAAATTCTTAGGATCTTCTCATGCGTCACCGTCACCCCAGCGTCCTCGATGCGATGATCCGTCGGCTGATCCTCACCGCCGCCGGCGCGGCACTGCTGGTGCTGTTTCCGTCCAACGCCTTCGGTGGACGCCTCTGGTTGCCGGCGACGCAGGCCGCCGACCTCACTGTCGCCCAACTCGCCGGGCTGCTCATCATCACGATCGCCTGGGCGAGCCACCTCGTCCATCTGGGGAGTATCCCAGCGGGCAACCTGATCGACCTGCTCACGCTCGTGCTCGCCGGCGTTGGCGCCAGCGCGCTCGTCGCCGTCATTCTCTCGGTCGTCCACGCTGTGGCTCCCGCGGTGATCGCGTCCCTGGCAGTGCTCGCGCTGGCGCAGATCGGCCTGGCGTTGCGCATCGATCGCGTGCGAAGCCGCGCGCGGGCGTCCGCGCTGCCCGGAACCCTGCCGGCGCTGGAGCCGGCCCAAGGCTGAACCCCTCACCGGCGCATCCACGCAGCCGGTCCGGGCGCCCGGGCTCTCAGACGCCCGGTCCCTCAGATGCTCAGAGGTAGTCCTCCAGCGCCCGGATCAGCGACGCCTTGGTCTTGCCGCCCGTCATCGACGTGACGACGGCGCCGTCCACGAACAACTGCAGCGTGGGCAGCCCCATGATGCCCTGCTGGGCGGGGACCTGCGGGTTGGCGTTGGTGTCGAGCTTCACGAACGTGATCTTGTCGCCGTATTCCCCGGCGAGCTCCTCGATGATCGGCGCGATCTGCTTGCAGGGCGAGCACCAGTCTGCCCAGTAGTCGACCAGCACCGGCTTGCCGGATGAGAGCACCACCTCGTCGAACGTGGAATCGGTGACCTCGGCGACGGAACCCATGTGTGCTTCTCCTTCGTGTGATGTGCCCTCCCAACGCTAGCGCGTACCCCGGACATTCCTCGCCGGTCCTCCCGGGCGCTACGGTGGCGCGGTGAGTGAGTGGCTCCGCATCGGTGAGGTGGCCCGCCGGGCCGGGCTCACGCTGCGCACCCTGCGCCACTACGACGACCTCGGTCTGCTCGTGCCGAGCGGTCGCTCCTCCGGCGATTACCGCATGTATTCCCCCGACGACCTGCGCCGTCTGTTGGCGATTCAGCACCTGAAGAGCCTGGGCCTCGGGCTGCCCGAGATCGCCGCGGCCCTCGACGATCCCGATTTCGACGCCGCGGACGCCCTCGCCCGGCACATCGCCCTCGTCGAGGAACGCCTCGCCGCCGAGCGCGAGCTGCTCGTCCGGCTGCGGGGGCTGACGGACGCGGCGGGCTCCGGCTGGTCCGACGTGCTCGACGTCATCGCCCTCACCGAGCGGCTGCGGCATCCCGAGCCCTGGGTGCGGTTCCGGGCGGCGTTGGAGGCGCCGGCGTCCGCCCCCGTCGCGACCCTGGTCGCCCGACTGCGCGCCGAGGCCGAGCCGGGTGTCCGTGAGAACCTCACGTGGGCGATCGTCCAGCACGGCCCCGCGGCGCTGGAAGCCGTCCTGACCCAGCTCGACGACCCGGACGCCGGCGTCCGGCTGCGCATGGCGCACGTGTTGTCGAAATTGGGCGATCCGGCGGCGGCGCCCGCGCTCGCCCGGCGGCTGGCGGACGCCGACGCGGCCGTCCGTGCCAAGGCCGCCTTCGCGCTGGGTCAGGTCGGCGGAGCGGACGCCCTCGGGGCGCTGCTGGGGGCGCTCGGCTCGGAGGATCCGCTGCTCGCCGACGCCGTCGTCTCCGCGCTGGATCGCTTCGGGCCCGCCGCCGTGGGACCTCTGGGCCGAGCGTTGAGGTCCGGGAACGTGCGGGTGCGCGAGCAGGCTGCGGAAGCGCTCGGATTCATCGGGGACGCCTCGGTCAGCAGCGTCCTCGCCGACGCCCTGGCCGACCCCGAATCGAGCGTCCGGTTCGCGGCGCTGGTCGCCCTGGGCGCCGTCGGCACCCCGGACGCCCGCGCGGCGGCCGGGACGCTGGCGTCCGACCCGGACGAACGCATCGCGCTGCTCGCGCGCCGACTCTCCGGCTGAGGTCCCCGCCCTGTCCGGACGGTCCGCGTCCGGCCTAGGATGCCGCCATGTGCGAATACTGCGGGTGCCGCGAGATCGGAATCATCGGCCGGCTGTCGGAGGAGCACTACGGCGCCGTGAACGCGCTCGGCGGGCTACGGCGCGCGGTGCAGGCCCAGGACGCTGACGAGGTGCTGCGCGCGGTGAAGGCCCTGGCCAGCCACCTGTTTCCGCACAACCAATCCGAGGAGGCAGGGCTGTTCCACGGCCTGTGCAAGGCCGAGTACTGCGAGTACTTCGGGCCCACCGTCGAGCAGCTGAAATCCGAGCACTGCCTGATGCGTGAGCAGCTCACGCGCATCCGCAAGGGCGAGTGGGCCGTCTACGACGAGCTCGAGACCACCCTGCGGCACCACATCGACAAGGAGGAGAACGGCCTCTTCCCCGCCACCGCCGTCACCCTCGACGGCGAGACCTGGGACGAGATCGACGAGCTCACCCACGCCTTCGACCACGCCCAGGGGCGTCCGCACGACCACTGAGCTGCCCGTCGGATCCCCCGGATGCAGCGCTGCCCCCGATCACCGCAGTGATCGGGGGCAGTGCGGGCCGTGGGGGCCAGCACCCTGCGTCAGCCCCGGCGCCGCACGAGCGAGGACGCCGCGGCGCTCAGCACCCGGTCCTCGGCGGCCGCCAGCTCGGCCAGCGGCCCGTCGGCGACCTCACCGAGCTGACCCAGTGCCGTGACGGCCACCAGCCGGACCTCCGCGTCGGCGTCCGACGTCGCCGTGACGAGGGCGTCCACGCCGGCGTCGGCGTCCGGGCCGAGGTGGCCGAGCGCCTCCGCGGCGTGGTGCCGCACCGCGGCCGAGTCGGACGCCAGCGCCTCGGCCAGCGCCGGAACGCCGGCCTCGCCGAGCGTGACGAACGCGTTGGTGAGGGCGTCGGTCTGGTGAGGATCGCCGTCACCGAGGCGGGCGGCGAGCAGGGGGACCACCGCGGGGTCGCCGGTGTTCGCGGCGGCGCGGTAGGCCTTGATCGCGACCTGCGCGTCGGCGTCCGCGATCAGGGGTGCCAGGTGCGCGACGAACTCGGGACGGGCCGCCTTGCTGAGCACGTGGGCGGCCTGCATGCGGATCGCCGCGTCCTTGGACGCGAGGGAGTCCAGGACGGCGGGCAGGGCCGCGTCGATCACCCGGACGGTCGCCCAGGTCACGCGCTCGCGCACCTGGCAGTCGGTCTCAGCGCCGAGGCGCGCCACGAGGGCGTCGGCGGCGTCGGTGACCTGGTCGATCCCGATCAGCGAGGCGGCGTCGAAGCGCGTCGCGGTGTCGTCGCTCGTCAGCTGCCGGATCAGCAGGTCGGTCGTGTACGTGGGGTTGTTGGTCATGGTTCCCACCTCCTTGGTCCGACCGTAAAGGGTGACGCTACGTGAAGGTCAAACGGCGCACTCTCGCCGCCTGTGAAGGGAACGCGACAGTCGGTGCGCCGAAACCAGGGGGGTGTGGGCGTCGAGTGACCAATCTGCGTCAGGGCTCCCCGGCCCTCCCTGTTCGCGTCCACCCCGCACACCCCGGTGGGCGCCCGAGGTGAGTAGCCTGCGGGCATGACCCCGCGCGTGCGCTCCACCAACCTCGCTCGGCCCAAGCCCGACCCCACGACGCCGCGGCTGACCGGGATCGACAAGCACCCCGTGCCCTCGATCGAGGTGTTCGAGCCGGGGCCGAACTACGGCGATGGGCCGGGCGTCGTCGACGATCTGGTCGGCGACGTGCGCCACCACGGGGGCATGCACAAGGCGGTGTACGCGTTCAGCCGCGAGGAGCTCGACTGGTGGTCGGACGCCCTGGGCCGAGACCTGCGCGACGGCGCATTCGGGGAGAACCTCACCACCGAGGACTTCGATCTCGACGCGATCCTCGTCAACCAGCGCGTGCGCCTCGGCGACGTGGTGCTGGAGGCGTCCATCTCGCGCCAGCCGTGCGCCACGTTCGCGCGCCACATGGGCGTGCCCGGCTGGGTCAAGCGCTTTGCGCAGCACGGCCGGTGCGGCACCTACTTCCGGGTGGTGACGCCGGGGACGATCCACGCGGGAGTCGCCTTCGAAACCGTGGGACGCCCGAGCCACGACGTGGACATGGCAACCGTCTTCGCCGCCGAAATGGGCGATCAGGAGGCGGCGCGCCGGGTCGTGGCCGCCGAGGTGATCCCCGCGCAGTGGCACGATCGCCTTGCCCAGCGCCTCGCCGGTGCTGGGGAGGCGCCCCGGGTCACGCCCGGGCGATCGCCTTCTCGGTGAGCACCGCGTCGGCGAGGGCCTGCAGGTAGCGCTCGGCGTCCAGGGCGGCCTGGCAGCCCGTGCCCGCCGCGGTGATGGCCTGCCGGTAGGTGTGGTCGACGAGGTCGCCGGCGGCGAACACGCCAGCCAGGTTGGTCTCGGTCGAGTCGGCCTTGGTGAGGACGTAACCCTCGGCGTCCAGATCCACCTGTCCGGCCACCAGCGTCGAGCGCGGGTCGTGGCCGATCGCCACGAACACGCCCTGCACGGGCAGCTCGCGAGTGTCGCCGGTCACGGTGTCGCGCAGCGTGATCGACTCCACCGCGTTCTCGCCGTTGATCGACTCCACGACCGAGTTCCACTCGAACGTGATCTTCGGGTCGCCCTCCGCGCGGGCACGCATGATCTTGGACGCCCGCAGCTCGTCGCGGCGGTGGACCAGCGCCACCGATGAGCCGAACCGCGACAGGAACGTCGCCTCCTCGACCGCCGAGTCGCCGCCGCCGATGACGGCGATGGGCTTGTCGCGGAAGAAGAAGCCGTCGCAGGTGGCACACCACGAGACGCCGCGTCCTGACAGGGTGTCCTCACCGGGGACGCCCAAGCGCCGGTAGCCCGACCCCATGGCCAGGATGACGGACTTGGCGCGGTGGGTGTTCCCGGCGGCGTCCGTGACCGTCTTGACGGGACCGGTGAGGTCGACCGACACGATGTCGTCGGACACCAGTTCGGCGCCGAACCGTTCGGCCTGGGCCTGCATGTTCATCATCAGCTCCGGACCCATGATGCCCTCGGGGAACCCGGGGAAGTTCTCGACCTCGGTCGTGGTCATCAGCGCGCCCCCGGCGTCCACCGCGCCGGTGAAGACCAGTGGCTCCAGCGCCGCGCGGGCGGTGTAGAGGGCCGCCGTGTAACCGGACGGGCCCGACCCGATGATGATGACTTCGCGGACGTCGCTCATGTGATTCCTTGCTCGCTCGTGGGTGCAGCCCAGCCTATCGATGCCGCAACGTCCCGCGCGTCGCCCGGTATTCCCCGGG
>JAKDIK010000072.1 GCA_030450535.1 Propionibacteriaceae bacterium | reverse complement strand
CGACATGGCCCCCTCCAACGTGACACGTCCCGGGCTGGCGATGGCGATCAAGCAGCTCGCCGACGAGCTCGGCGCCGGCGGCTCGCGGGTGGTCGGGCTGATGCCCGGCACCATCCAGACCGACCGCATCGACGACCTCACCTCCCGGGCCGACCACCCGGCCGCCGCGCTGGCCCAGCTGGGGGCGTCCGCGGCGCTCCGGCGCGTCGGGCAGCCGTCGGAATTCGGGAAGGTGGCCGCGTTCGCGCTCTCGGACGCGGCGAGTTTCCTCACGGGATGCCTGATCCCGGTCGACGGCGGCCGGCTGCGGGGCCTGTGAGGTGCTGGACGCCGCCCGCGGACTGCTGGCCTGCCCCACCTGCGGCCAAGGGCTCGACGCGGACGCCCGCCCCGTGCGCTGCCGGGCCGGTCACAGCTTTGACGTCGCGAAACAGGGCTACCTGAATCTGCTGGGTGCCCCTCCACCGGCCCACGCCGACACCTCCGCCATGCTGGACGCCCGCGCCCGCGTCCTCGCATCCGGGGCCTTCGACGCGGTGGACGCATTGGTGGCCCGGCGGGCGCGCGGCGTCCGCACCGTGCTGGACGCCGGCGGCGGCACGGGCCACCACCTCGCCCGGCTCCTCGACGCCGTACCCACCGCGCGCGGCGTCACCCTGGACGTGTCGGTCGCCGCGGCCAGACGCGCGGCCCGGGCGCATGAACGGGCGGCGTCCATCGTCGCGGACACGTGGGGCACCCTGCCGCTGCTGCCCGGCCGCTTCGACCTCGTCACCTGCCTGTTCGCGCCGCGGAACATGGCCGAGTTCGCGCGGGTGTTGGGCGACGGTGGACTGCTGCTCGTGGTGACCCCGGACGCCGACCATCTCGCCTCGGTGCGTCAGCGATACGGGTTGCTGGGCATCGAGCCCGACAAGGACGACCGGCTGCTGCGCACGGCGTCCGGGCTCTTCGAGCCGGTGGGCCGGCAGAGCGTCAGGACGCCGCTCGCCGCCTCAGCCGAACTCGTGGGTGACCTGATCGCCATGGGGCCCAACGCATTCCACACCGCGCCTGCTGACGTTGTGGGGTTGGAGACCGAGCTGGCCGTGACCGTGTGGCTGTTTCGGCGGCGATAGCGCTGGCCTCTCGGGCGAGATTGCTGAGTGACGCCTCGGCGGGGCCATCACCGGTCCGGGCTCGGTGGGCCAAGCGTAGACTCGCGGGAGTGGATCCCCAAGAGCTTCGATCAGCATCATTTCCGTTGGCCGCCACGGGGTATGCCCCGGTCGAGGTGCGTCCGTTCCTCGACCGGATCGCGGAGGCGCTCGAACGGGGCAATCTGCCCGCGGCGGACGCGCTGACGCCCAGGTTCAGCACGGTCAGTTTCGGCTACGACCCCGAGCAGGTCGACGAGCTCCTCACCCGGCTGCGCGCGGAACTGTCCACACCCGCCGCGTCCCTCCCCGATCCCTCTGCCGCGGGCGGCCCCGCTCCTGCGGCCGAGGCGGATCCGGCCCCGGACGCCGAGACGCTCGACGCCGCAGACCGCGGCGCCGCCATGCTGACGTGGCTCACGGATGCGCGGTTCAACCTGATCCGCCGCCACGGCTACGATCCGCAGTCCGTGGACGACTTCATCGATCACATGAGCGAGGGCGTCCGAGACGGCCGGGACGTGTCGATCGACCTGATGGAAGTCCGCTTTCCCTCCGCGACACGCAGAGGCTACGCCCCCGCCGAGGTGGACCGACTGTTGGACGATCTCCGCGCCCTCAACGAGGGCCGCCAGCCCCCGACGGCCACGACCTCGAGCCAAGGCACCGCTCCAGAACCCACCCGCGCGCCCAGGAAGGACCAGCCCGGCCGATTTCGCCGGCTGTTCGGGTAGCGGCAGTCACCACGCGGATGGGCCGGGCCATCCGCCGTCTGGACGTTCGTGAGGAGCGGTGTTAGCCGACCCGCTGATCGCTCGCCACCCGGGCGACGTGCAGGGTGAGGTAGGAGATCTCGTCGTCGGTCAGCGGCGCACCCAGCCGCAGCTCCATGACCGCCGCCAGCCGCTCGGCGCAGCGCAGCGCCTCGGGATGGACGTCGCGGATGGCGGACGCGATCGTGGAGTGCCCCTCGTCCAGTTGCTGGTGCTGGTGAATGCGCACGAACAGGTAACGCAGGTGCGTGATGAATCGGCCCAGGCTCACGGACGCTGGGTTGAGCTCGAGCCCGTAGGTCTGCTCGATGATCGTCACCATCTGCTGGATGACGCCGGTCATCGTATAGGTGTAGCTGAGATCGCCGGTCGTGAAACCGGCATTGACGAGGTGCAGCGTCAGCGCGACGGCCTCGCCGTCGGGGAGCGGGGCGTCCAATCGCTCGTTGATGGCACCCAGCAGCGCGGACGCCGCGCGGTACTCCTCGGCGTAGAGGTTGGTGACCTCGCCGAGGAGGGGGTACTCGATGTCCATGCCCAGCTGCCCCCGCCGCAGAGCGAAGCTGACGTGGTCGGCCAGCGCGATGAGCAGCGTCGGGCTCGGGGCGGCCCGGGCGTCGAGGCCGGCCTGCGTCACCGCGGCCGCGACGAGCTGGACGTACTCGGGCGCGATGCCCGCGAGGAGTTCGGCGAGGTGGTGCGGGTCGCGCCCGTCCACGGGACGGAAGACCCGGACCACCTTCGCGGTGTCCACCGGCTGGCCGGGCCGGGCCTGGAATCCCAGGCCCCGCCCGGTGAGGATGACCTCGCCACCCGCGTCGTCCCGCGCGAGGACCACGTTGTTGTTGAAGACACGCAGGATCTCCATGGCAGCGGTTGAATTCCCGTCGTTGGGTGGCGAGGTCGCCTCGGGATGGATCAGTGAGTGATGTCGATCACCGGATCGCCGGGGCCGACGTCCTTGCCCACCAGGGGGCTCACCGCACCCAGCTTCTTGGTGTTGGTGACGGCGACGATCGTCGTCGTCGGGTACCCCGCGGCGCGCACCGCGTCCAGGTCGACGTCGACGAGCGGATCGCCGACCGCGACGCGATCACCCTTGGCGACGTGGACGTCGAAGCCCTCGCCGTTCATCTGGACCGTGTCGATGCCGACGTGCACGAGCACCTCGACGCCGTCATCGGACTTGATGCCGAAGGCGTGACCCGACTTCGGCACGGTGATGACCTTGCCGCTGATCGGCGCCACCACGTGGCCCGAGGTCGGCTCGATGCCGACGCCCTCGCCGAGAGCGCGGGACTGGAACACCTTGTCCTCCACGTCGTCCAACGAGACGACGCGGCCCGACATCGGCGCGCCGATGTGGTCGGTCGGCTCGGCGGGGACGGCGTCCGCCTCGCCGGCGGCCGCGGGGGCGTCCATGACAGCGGTCGCCGCGGCGGCGGACGCGGCGGGGATGGCTCCCCCCACGACTGCGGAGCCGCCCGTGCCGTCGGTGACGACACCCGGCGTGGCCGGACGGTCGGCGGCCAGCGGTGCACCCTGCTCGAGCTGCTCGCGGGCGAGACGGGACTCCTCGCGCTGCTCGGGCGTCCGGTAGTCGGAGATGATGACCAGGATCATCGCGGTGAAGAACGCCACGGCGATGGCGATGACGTACACCAGCGTCGGGGTGAACACCGGGATGGTGAGCAGCGACGTGAACGCGAAGGCGCTCGCCTGCAGGCCGCCGCCGATGCCGACGACGAGGCCGCCGAGCAGACAGCCGACCAGCATGCGCGGGTAGATGCGCTTGTAGCGCAGGTGGATGCCGTACAGCGACGGCTCCGAGATGCCGCCCAGCAGGCCGGCGGCCAGGGCGCCGGTCGCGGTCTGCCGCATCTGGAGCTCCTTGTCGCGCATGGCGATGAAGAGGACGCCGGCGGTCGCACCGAAGCATGCGAAGTTCCACGCACCCATGGGCCCCTGGATGAAGTCGTAGCCCAGGTTCTGGATGTTGAGCAGCATGATCGCGTTGATCGGCCAGTGCAGGCCCAGCGGCACCATGAAGGGGTAGGCCAGCGGGATGACGATGGCGAAGATGAACGGGCTGAAGGCGTTGATCGACTGCAGGATGCCCGCGAGACCGGCGCCGGCGAAGATGCCGATCGGGCCGATGAGGAAGGCGGTGAGCGGGATCATGATGACGAACGAGATGAAGGGCACGAACACCAGCTGGACCTGCTCGGGGATGATCCGCTTGAGGAACTTGGTGAGCGGGCCGAGGACGCCGGCCATCAGCAGCGGCGGGAACACCTGGGAGCCGTAGTCACGCAGCGCGAGCGGCAGCCCGAAGATGCTGACGACCGGCACCTCCTGGCCGAAGATGACCTGGTCCTGCGCCGCGTCCGCGAGCGCGCCGAAGCCGGGCAGCATCAGCACGGCCATGATGGCGAAGCCCACCCACGGGTCGGCCCCCAGCTTCTTGGTCGCGTTGTAGGCCACCATCAGCGGCAGGAACGTGAACACGCCCTGCCACATGAGGTTCACCGCGTTCCACGACGGGCCCAGATCGACCGTCGGGTCGGACCAGTTGCCGATGACGCCGGTCGTCGCCATGAGCGACATGAAGGTGATGATCAGCGACGCGCCGAGCAGGGCGCCGAGGATGGGGCGGAACGAGTCGGAGAGGAACTCGAAGAAGTTGTCGACCCAGGCGTACTTGCCGCGCGCGGCGCGTGCCTGCGCCTTGATCTCGGCATCGCTCAGGCCCTCGGTGGACGCGGCCGCGCGCTTGCCCGAGCCCGACATCGACGGCAGCGCCTGAATGTTCTCGTAGTAGGTCTGGACCGCGCCGCCGATGATGATCTGGTAGCGGTTGCCGGCCTGGGGGACGGAGCCCATGACGCCGGGGATCGTGTCGACGACGTTCGCGTCCACCACGGACGCGTCGTTGAGCTCGAACCGCAGGCGCGTCGCGCAGTGGGTCAGGTTGACGATGTTGCCGGGACCACCGACGGCCTCGACAATCTGCTCTGCCGAACTGGTTTCGGTTGGGGACACCTGTGCACTTCCTTGTCTGATGGCACCCCCAGGCACAAAAAAGACCCGAGAAGACGCCCCTGGCGGCGGGGCGCTTTCTCAGGTCTTGCCCCTGGCGGGTAACAATCCGAGTGAGCTGTTTGCTCGTCAGCAAGCTAGCACACCCGCCAGGCGGTCGGTGGCAACAGGGGGAAACCCCTGGATTCGTGTCGCGCTCACCGTCGGATCCCGCTCGGCCATGCGGCCACCAGCGGTGGTTCGCATGGCGTGGGATCCTCAGCCGGCGGAGCCCACGACCTCCTCGATCGGGGTGTCCCCGTCGGTGAAGGCGATGGTCGTCCGGCTCGGGCCGCCGGCGTCCGCCACGGCGGCGATCACCCGGGCGACATTGGCGCGCGAGACGGGGCCGGCGTCCGGCGTGTCGCCCTGGGGGCCGGCGCCGACGCGCGCGTCGATGCGGCCCGTGGGCTCCTCGAGGGTGAGGGCGCTGGGGCCGAGGATCGTCCAGTCGAGGTCGCTGGCCCGCAGGTACTCATCGGCGGCGGCCTTGGCCTCGGCATAGGCGAAGAAGCCGTTGTCGGACGGGGTGCCGTGGTCGGGGCGCGCGCCGTAGTAGGACACCATCACGTACCGCGGCACGCCGGCCGCGATGGCGGCGTCCATCGAGCGGATCGCCGCGTCGCGGTCGACCGCGTAGGTGCGCTCGGGGCTGCCGCCACCGGCCCCGGCCGACCACACCACCGCGTCGGCGCCCCAGAACGCAGCGGTGAGCGTTGCGACGTCGGCGTCCTCGATGCTCTCCAGCAGCGGCGTGGCGCCGGTCGCCGCCACCTCCTCGGCGTGGTCCGGATTGCGGATGAGCGAGGTCACCTCATGCCCGGCCTCAACCAGCAGCGGGGCCGCGAGCAGGGCGACCTTGCCATGTCCTCCGATGATCACGATGTGCGCCATGCGTCCTCAACGGTGGGGCCGGGGGGTTCATTCCCCGCCCAGCACCTCCGCGGCGGTCGCGAGGGTGATCTGCGGCGGGTAGAGACCCATGACCTGCAGGGCCGCGGCGTGATGCTGCGGCGTCGAGCCGGCGCAGGCGTCGGACACGACCGTGATGGTGGCGCCGGCGTCGGCCGCCGGGAGAGCGGTGGAGATCACACAGCAGTCGGTGGCCACACCGCAGAGCACCAGCTCGGGCGTGTCGCCCGCGACCGCCTGCAGGGCGGGCCACTTGCCGAAGGTGGGGGCATCCAGCACGACGGACTCGACGTCGGCCAGCTCGGGCACGAGGTCGAAGTACGGGTCGCGGGGCGGGCGATCGGCGAAGGGCCAGGCGGCCATGTACGCCGCCCAGGAGCCCGGACGCCGGCGCGGCGGCACCCAGCGCGTCACGATCGTCCGGCCGGGGAATTGCGGCAGGAGGGACTGGATCGCGCGCACGGCGTCCGGCCACATCGGCGAGGCCCACTCCGACGCGGGGTCGGCGAAGATCCGCTGGGGATCGATGACGACCAGCCAGGGCTGCGCGGCCATCAGCGACCCTCCTGACGACGCACCCTCGCGGCGCGGGCGAGCAGGGTGACGACGAAGCTGAACACGAGGGCGAACAGGACGCCCAGGTTGGCCCACGGCCAGGTGCCGTCCCAGCTCTCGACGCCGTCGACGACGCTGCGGGTCCCCAGCCCGAGGGGCTCGAGGAGGTAGCCCTGCCAGTTGTTCCAGGCGGCGTCGGCGGCGAACTGGTTGATGACGAGGCCCCAGCCGATGGCGGTGGCGAGCAGGAGCGTCCCGATGGAGACCCAGTCGAAGGCGCCGTAGCGGCCGCGCGGGTCGAAGAGGGCCGTCTCGTCGTAGTCACGGCGGCGGAGCAGAATGTCGGCGATGAGGATGCCGGCCCAGGCGGCCATGGGCACGCCAAGGGTGATGAGGAAGCTCTGGAAGGGGCCGAGGAAGTTGTCGGCGAAGAAGACGACGAAGATCGTGCCGGTGGTGAGAATGACGCCGTCGATGGCGGCCGCGGCGGGCCGCGGGATGTCGATGCCCAGGCTGAGCAGGGTCAGACCCGAGGAGTAGATGCCGAGCACCGCCCCGGAGACGAGCGCGAGCAGGGCGGTGAGCCAGAACGGGATGAGCACCCACGTGGGCAGGATGGCCGCGAGGGCCCCGACCGGGTCGCTCGCGATGGCCTCGGACAGGCCGGCGTCCGAGCCCGCGAGCAGCAGGCCGTACGTGACGAGGACGACCGGGGCGACCGAGCCGCCGATGGTGTTCCAGGCCACGATGGAGGCGTCGGACGCCGTGCGCTTCTGGTAGCGCGACCAGTCCGCGGCGATGTTGATCCAGCCCAGACCGAAGCCGGTCATGACCATGGTGAGCGCGCCGATGACGTTGCCGATCGATCCCGCCGGCACGGATTGGACGGCCGCCCAGTCGATGTGGCCGAGTGTGATGAGAATGTAGAGGACCGTCACCGCGCCGGTCACCCACGTGAGGATCGACTGCAGTTTCATGATCGTGTGGTAGCCGAGCACGGAGGCGACGACGATGAGCGTCGCAACGGCGACCGTGGCCCCGATCTGGACGCCGACGCCGCTGCCCCAGCCGAGAATTCCGAAGACCGTCGACGTGGCGAGGACCGCCATGATCGCGAGGAACGTCTCCCAACCGATGCTCAACAGCCAGCTGACGATGCCCGGCACCTTCTGCCCGTGGACGCCGAACGCCGCCCTCGACAGGATCATCGTCGGCACGGAGCCCTTCTTGCCCGCGGTGGCGATGACGCCGCACAGGGCGAAGCTGACGACGACGCCGACGATCGCGACGAACGCAGCTTGGCCGAAGCTGACGCCGAAGCCGTAGACGAACGCGGCGTAGCTCATCCCGAAAACGCTCACGTTGGCGGCGAACCACGGCCAGAAGAGGTCGCGTGGCTTGGCGGTCCGTTCGGACTCGGCGATGATGTCGATCCCGTTCGTCTCGATCAGCCGGGCAGGGGCCGGGTCTGCGGCGGCCGGAGTGGTGGCCGGCTCACTGGCGGCCGGCTCACTGGCGGCCGGCGCTGCGGGGGCCGAGTGGGCGGACGCCGACTGCGGAACATTCTCGGGCGCACTCATGGCGGCATTCAACCACCACGGAGGCGCTGCGGCCCGGAAACCACCCCACCGTGCTCCGCTGGGCGACCGAACTGGCGCTCCCTCCACCGCGCGCCACGGGTGGGAGATGTGTGCGCCTCAATGCTGCAAAACCTCTGCTGCAGCGAAGGTTTCGCAGCATTGAGGTGCACACATCGGCCCAGAAATGCAGAGCGGGCTCAATGCGCCAGGAACGCGTCGATCTCGGATGCCGTGGGCGCGGTCGCCGGTCCCGAACGCGTGACCTTGATGGCACCGGCGACGTTGGCGCGACGGCAGGCCTCCACCCAGCCGGTGCCGCGGGCGATCTCGGCGAGCAGCACGCCCGTGTGGGCGTCCCCGGCGCCGTTGGTGTCAACCGGTTCCTGCGGGAAGCCGGGCACCACCGTGGTGACCCCGTCGGCATGGACGGCGCACCCGGCGGGCCCGTCCCGGATGATCGCCACCGCCCCCGGCGCCAGTAGACCGCTCACTCCGGCGGCCGCCGCCTCCATGCCGCGTGCCGGGGTGAACGCCTCGGCCTCGGCCAGGTTCGAGGTCCAGATGGTGGTCCGGGCCAGCATGGCGCCGCGGGTGGCGTCCGGGAGCCCGGCGAAGACGGCTCCGGGATCGAGAACGACCTCCACGCCCGTCGCCAACCCCGCGAGCCACTCCTCCAGCGGAGCCCGCGTGCTGTCCACCGCGAGGGTGTAGCCGGTCACGCAGACTAGGTCCCCCGGCACCGGATCGCTGCTTGCCAGCGCGGCGACGCTGAGGCGTCGCTCGGCGCCCAAGGTGGTGACGAAGGTGCGCTCGGCGTCCGGTTCGACGAGGACGAGGCACAGGCCGGTGTCGGCGTCCGGGATGGGTTCGGCGGACCAGGTGGCACCCTCGGCTGCGAGCGCGCCACGGATCAGGTCGCCGTTCCGCCCGGTGCCGATGACGCCGGCCTGGACGCACGCCGCGCCGGAGCGGGCGGCGGCGACGAGGATGTTGACCGATCCGGCGGCGGCCACGTCCCAGCTCGTGGCCATGACGTTCTGCCCCCGGTCGGGCAGGGCGGGCACGCGGGCGACGGCGTCGACGAGGGCCTGGCCGGTGTGAATGATGCGCGGCACGCGGCACAGCCTAACGAGGCCGCTCCCGGGGCGAGCCGAGTGCGGGGTCTCCGGGCGATCGTGACGAAAAGGCTGCAGTGAGTGGGTGCTCACTCCCGAGCTGAGCGTACCTTTGCGCTCGGTCCGCGATTGAGTGCAGCCGAATCGTCACCAAGGCCCTCCACGTGCCTCCGCCGGCCGACTTCACGACGCTCACCGCCCTGTGCGACGACTGCACGCCCGGCGATCTGTTCACCCTGCGCCGGGACCCCTGATCAGCCGGTCACCCGACCGGTCAAATGCGTCTTGTTCTCCCGGCCCAGGACCGAGAATCGGATGCCGGCGTCCGACGTCGCCGCTGCGAACGACACCCGCCCGGGCAGCAGGATCGGCCGGGTGAACGCCACGTCGACGGTGTACGTCTCGGGCAGCCGGCCCTCCAGCGCCGCGAGGCAGCGCGCGTGGGTCCACATGCCGTGGGCGATCGCCCGCTTGAAGCCGAACAGCCGCGCCGAGACGGCGCTGAGGTGGATGGGGTTCACGTCGCCGGAGACGCGTCCGTACTGTCGGCCGAGATCCGCCGGCAAGCGCCAGCGCTGGGCGAGCCGCGGCTCGGGCCCGTCATCGGCCGACGTCGCCTCCGACCCCGCCTCGCGGGCCCCGGCCTCATCCGACCCCTGCGGTACCGTCGCGCCCCGGGCCAGGTAGCTACTGCGCCCGGACCACACCAGCGCCCCGCCCGCCCGCACCTCGCCGACGAGGTCGAACAGAGCGCCCTTCGTATG
>JAKDIK010000298.1 GCA_030450535.1 Propionibacteriaceae bacterium | reverse complement strand
GCGTCGCCGTCGCGTCCGGCTTGAGCGAGACCGCCGCGCCGACCTCCTCGCCGACGCCGAGCGCATCGCGCGGCGCTACCCGCCGCGCGCGTTGCCGCGATGGACGTGGATCGCCGTGGCCGGGGTGCTCATCGCGATCGGGACGCCGTGGTTGCTGTGGTCGGCGCTCCACGGCGCCAACCCGGCCATCGCGGCCAAGCTCGTGGCCTACGAGGTCCGCTCCGACAACGAGGTCGACGTCCGGATCACCGTCGAGCGGCCTGACCCCAGCGTGCCCGGCGTCTGCGCACTGCGCGCCCAGGCGATCGGTACCGAAACGGTTGGCGAGATCGACGTGGTCATGCAGCCGGGCACCGAGCGGCTCGTCGACGTCGCGGAGACCATCCGGACGTTCCGCCGCGCCACGTCGGCGTCCGTGGTGGCCTGCCACACGACCGGATAGGCTGTCCAAATGTCCGAAACGCTGAACTCGACCGTCTGGCTCACCCAGGAGGCCTACGACAAGCTCGTGGCGGAACTCGACCATCTGAAGGGCGAGGGCCGCGAAGAGGTGAGCCGCAAGATCGCCCAGGCGCGGTCCGAGGGTGATCTCTCGGAGAACGGCGGCTACCACGCCGCCCGTGAGGAGCAGGGCCAACAGGAGGCCCGCATCCGCCAACTCGAGGTGATGTTGCGCGACGCGAAGGTCGGCGAGCCCTCGGAGAAGGCGAAGAAGGTCACCCCGGGCATGACCGTCACGATCTTCTACGACGGCGACTCCGACGACACCGACACGTTCCTGCTGGGCTCGCGCGAGCTCATGGGCGTCACCGACACCGAGCACGAGGTGTTCAGCCCGCAGTCCCCGCTCGGCGCCGCGATCGTGGGCGCGAAGAAGGGCGACACCGTCTCCTACACCGCTCCGACCGGCGCGACCATCGAGGTCACGGTCGTCGAGTTCGAGCCCTACTCGAGCTGAGCCGCGCTCACCTCAGACGACGCAGCAGGTCGGCGGCCACGTCGGGGGCCAGAGCCCCGGACGCCACCTGCGCCAGCACCTGATCGCGGACCGATCCCGCCTCACCCGCAGCCCTCGAGCCCGGGCCGGACGCCTCCGGCCCGGGTTCGCTGTCCCGGGCGGTGGGCTGGTCGGGGGAATCGGGGTCCGGGTTTGCGTCCGGTGCGGAATCCGAGTCGGCTCCCTCGGCCAGCCCGAGCTTGGTGAGCAGGTCGTGGAAGCGGGCGCGGGCGGTCGGGTAGCTGACCCCGAGGTGCTTCTCGAGCTCCTTGAGGTTGCCGCGCGAGGTGAGGAAGACGCGCAGGAGGTCGAGTTCTGCATCATCCAGCGCGCAGAACGAGCATGACCCGAACTCCCCCACCAATTCCGTGCCGCAGGAGCGGCACCCCAGGCGGGTGGTGACGAGCTCGCCGGAGCAGACGGGACAGGTGGTCAGGGGGCGGTGCGGCGTCCTCACTGGTCGTCCTCCTTCACGCTGACGGTGGCCGCGCCCATCACGACCTCGAGGTCGAGGCGGGCGTTGCCGTTGCCGACGGCCAGCTCGTTGAGCGATCCCGATTCCCCGGGCCACTGGATGCGGCCGACCTGCGCATCGCCGCGGACGGTGACGTTCGCCCCCTTGGTGAGGGCCACCTGCAGCGAGCCGGATTCGACCTTGACGCGCGAGCGCCCGGCGTTGACCGGCCCCGTGACGCTGGCCGAACCGGCCTGGACGAGGGCGTCGGTGATGCGGCGGGCGCCCTTGAGCTGCGCCCCACCGGCGGTGACGCGGACGCGGCCGAGGAAGGGGACGCCCTCGGTGGTCAGGCTGCCGGCGGTCACCTCGACGTCCACCTCGATCGCGGGGTTCACGCGGACCGTGAGGCCCTTGGCGATGCTGATCGCCCGCAGATCATTCAGGCTGCGCGGCGGCCGGAACATCGACAATCCCTCCAGCGACGGGCCGAAGTCGCCGTCAGAGGTGATCTCGAGCACGTCGCCGGAGCGGCGCAGCACATGCTCGCCGTCGACCGATGTGGTGGCGACCTTGGCGTCGGCGACGACGCGCACCTTGCGGCCCACGGCGCGCACGCTGACGCGCTGGGTGCCCTTGACCCCGGTGGGGCCGGCGGGCTCCGGCTCGGGATCGGGCTCGGTTTGGGCGCTGCCGGACGCCGCGCGGCGCGCCTGGTCGATGCGGCTGGATGCCTCGTCGGCGTCGATGCGGCCGGCGGCGAGGTCGTTGAGAATTGCGGAGAGGCCGGGCTCACTCATATCAAAATGATAATCCCGTCCTCACACTTTGGAAACCCTGACGTGCCCCTGACCGACTCAGGGGTGCGTGGCCACCGGCCCGGGGGCGGGTCCGACCCTCTCCTGGGGCCTGCGCAGGGCGCGGACGAACGCCACCAGGAACGCCAGCACCGGGATCGCGAGCAGCGCCCCCAGAATGCCGGCCACGACGCCACCGGCCAGAATGCCGAGCAACACGCCAAGCGGGTGGATGTTCACCGCGGAGCCCATGACGATCGGCTGCAGGAACGTGCTCTCGAGCTGCATGACGAGAATGACGCCGCCCAGCATGATGAGCGCCGACACCCACCCGTGGGTCACCAGCGCGAGGGCGACGGCGAACGCGCCGGCGGTGACCGCGCCCACGATCGGGATGAAGCTGAGGAAGAACGTCAGCGCGAACAGCGCGGCGACCAGCGGCACGTCGAGCAGGAAGGCCACGAGGGCAACGCCCACGGCGTCCACCGCGGCGACGATCACGGCCGAGCGCATGTAGGCCACCAGGGACGTCCAGCCGCGCAGGGCGGCGCGATCGGTCGCGTCGCGGTAGGCGTGCGGGATGAGCAGGCCGATGGCCGCCTCGAAGATGCGGCGGCCCTGGTAGGAGAAGAAGAACATCACGACGAGCGCCGTCGCGAGCCCGGCGAAGAAGGAACCCACGGCGCCCCCGACGCTCAGCGCACTGGTGGCGAGGGCGGACGCCTGGGTCTGCAGCCACGCGACGATCTGGTTGAACCAGGTGAGGAGCTGTTCCTGGTCGATACCGAAGGGCAGCGATCCGAGCATGCCGATCAGCGTCTGGAAGCCGGCATTGGCCTGCTGCAGCAGCGACGGCCACTGGCTGATCACCTGCTGACCCACGAAGGTGAACAGCGCGGCCACCACGAGGATCATGACGAGAAGGGACGTGACCGCGGCGAGCGCCGGCGGCCAGCCCCACCGCTTCAACAGTGCCGTGACGGGGTGGAACATCGCGGTCAGCAGGACGGCGATGGCGACCGGAACGGTGATCGCGGAGAAGTAGGCGAAGACGAAGTAGGCGCCCACCACGCCCAGCCCCAGGATGAGGAGGCGCACCACGTAGCCTGTGGCGATCGTCAGTCCCGCCGGGATGTGCGGCTCCAG
>JAKDIK010000297.1 GCA_030450535.1 Propionibacteriaceae bacterium | reverse complement strand
ACTGTCGCGTCGTCGGTGACGGGGCGCTCCAGCAAGACGTCGCCACGACTGCCGCGGCGCCAAGGGCCCTCGGTCCCAAGTTCGGCTGTGGCCGCGGCCGTGAAGCCGGCCGCCAACGGCGGGCAGCATTCCACCACCCGCGCCGGCGCGCCGGGCGCGGTGGCCAGCGCGAGCGCCACCGTGGATGCCCCCACTCCTCCGGCGCAGCCAACGACGGCGACCACCCGTTCACCTGGCGCCGCCGTCCAGACTGTCGCAGTTCCCGGGGCGGTGGGCGCGGACCGGGGCCCGTGGGCGAACTCGCCCGCCTCGATCGCGCGCCAGGCCTCTCGCAGTTCGGCAACGCTGTGCGCGGTCACGACGGGTCACCGCCCCGAGGCCGCCGATCCAGCAGCCCGGACAAGAGCATGGCCGGGGGCACCTTGGCCAGCTCGCGTCTGGCCTTCTGCACGTCGCGGAGTCTTCGCAGGCAGCCGTCCAGGTCGTCCAGGGTCTCCGGCTCCATGGCCGCGATCTTCAACAGGGCGGCCACCTCGGCCGGGGTGCTGGTCATCTCGGCATCACCTCCGCCATCCCTAACGGGACTCGCCCACCCCTGGTGGACAGTCAGCAGGTGACCCTGAGGTACTCACTGGCCGCTCCGCTGAGGGCGGCCAAGCAGCGAGCGGTGCGACGTCGCACGGTGCGGGCACACACGCCCCACTCCTGGGCCACGACGGCGCTGAGCTGGCGGCTCGACAGGCCGGCCACTCCGCCCTCGCGGGCGTGGCCATCGGCCTGGAGGGTCTTCGCGGCTTCGATGAGACTGACCAGCAGCTCGCGGTCCTCGTCGGTGATGACGTCCTCGGCGCAGGCCCAGGCGAGCAGTTCGGCCAACTCGACTGCCGGGTCGTCGTCTTCGACGAGCCGATCGTCGGCCGGGTCGACGGGGCCCAGCGAGACGGTCGCGAGCCGGTGGGGCATGTGGTGCGTGGGTGCCCCGCAGTCCAGCAGCACCCCTTCACGCAACTGGCCGGCGACCTTCGCGGCCACCCAGTGCGGACGCCGCCACGGCAGCCCGCGGACCTCCACCCACAGCTGGGCGGCCAGCACCTCGTCCACTCGATCGTCGGCCCGCCCCAACCGGCGGCGGACGCGCAGCGCGGTCGGGAGGAGGAGCCACGCGAGCACCAGCGCTGCGTTGCGGTCGTCGGCGCCGTCGAACGCGGCCAGCCGGGCGAGGCCGAGCAGGACGTCGTTGGCGACCGCGGGATCGGCCGCCCGTCGCCAGGCGTCCAGCCGGGACGGGTCATCGACCATCCCCAGCCGGGGCTCGACGGCGACCCATCCTGCCCAGTGTTCCTTGACGACGGACGCCATCCGCTCGTCCTGCAAGCCCAACATCTCGGTGATGTTCATCGCCCTGTCCTTCCGCGTGGGTATGCGGGAAGATCACCAATCGGACGTTGTTCCTTTCGTAGTCCACAGGGCTTCGCGGCATCGAACCGCGACCCACGACGCGGCCAACACCGACCAAAGCGCCTAGTCGGCCCCGTGTTGCCCCGCGTAGCCCCTGACACGCCCGGCCTGAGGCTGGAGATGCGCTAGCGCGTGAGAAGTCGGCCTGGCCCTTTACGGAAGCAACCACGCGGCCACACCGGCCACGTGCGGAAAGGTTCGCGATAATCAGCGGGTGAAGAACGTGATCGGGCCCGGCGGCGTGCGGTATCCGATCACGCCAGACATCGAGCGGTTCCTGCGCTCGATGGACCGTGATGCGCTGCAGTCGCTGGTACTCGAGATGGCGGGGTACAGCCCCGAGGCCATGCGATCGCTGCAGTTGCGCGCCACACCCGAGGACGAACCGACCGCCTCCGAACTCCTGGTGACCGTGGACGGTGCGCTGGCCGGAGTCGACCTCGACTACCACGACCCCTTCTACGAAGACGTCGACGACGGCGCTCAAGGGGTCGAGGAGGTCGTCGACGAACTGGAGCGGCACCTCGACGGCGGTGCCCACCCCGTGGTGCGACGAGTGCTCCAGCACCTACTCACCCGACTGGGCGACCTGGCACGGGACGCCGACAACGCAGACGCCCTGCTCGGGGTGGCCGAACGGGCGTCGACGCTGTTCGGAAGGACGGTCGCTGGACACCCGGACCCGGTCGGCCTGGCCCGGTGGGTGGTCGGCTTCCGGGTCGAGTACGGCGGCTGGCCGTCGCTCACGTTGGACGCCGTGGCCCACGCGTTCGACGAGCCCGCCTGGGTCGCCTACCGTGCGAGCGTCGCGGCCTTGGGCGGCGGTGAACCGTCAGCCGACCCCTACCGCAGCGAGACCGACCGCATGCTGCTGGAACTGGCCGACCACGACGGCGACGTCGACCGCGCCGTCGCCCTGCTGTCCGGAGGTGACCACCCGTACTACCGGGAGATCTTCCGCCGGCTGCGTGACGCCGGACGGCCGGCTGACATCCTCGCGTGGCTGGACCAAGCCGTCACCCAGGGCTGCGTGGACCTCGCCTGTCGGGCGGGACCCACCATCGTGCCCGTCGAGAACGCCGTCGACGCCTACCTGGACGGTGGGCGTCCGGACGCCGCCCTCGCGATCGCGCGGACCCTGTTCGACCGCGACCTCAGCGTGGACGCCCTCCGGTTTGCTGAGCCACGTCGCGGAACGGTGCGGACGCGGGGACGAACAACGCACGTGGGCATTCGATCAGGCCACCCAGCGGGCACACAGCAGCGGCGGCGCCCACCTCATCAGGCTCCACCTCGCCGACGGGAACGTCACGCGCGCGTGGGAGGCAGCGGACGCCTTCGGCGCCGGGCACACGTGGCGCGAACTGGTGGACGCCTCCGAAGACGACTTCCCGCTCCGGGCGGGCCACCTGTGCCTGACTCAGGTGCTGGAGTCCCTCACCACACCTGACTCCAAGCGGTACCCGTCCATCGTCGATCTACTCGTCAAGGCACGCGCCCTCTACGACAAGGCAGGCCACCGAGCTGAGGCGGACTCCGAGATCGTCCGCTTGCGCGAGGTCTATCGCCGCCGCCCCGCCCTGATGTCGGCCATGAACCGGGTCGGACTACCCTCCTGACCCCGCGCTGTTGGGCGGTGGTGGGTAGGTTTGGCCGCCACGCTGCCCATGCGCACCATGCGGCTAGATGTGCGCGATTTCCCAGACTGCGGCGCAGAGCCCCCCTCACCCGGCACCCCATAGGCCTCGCCATTGACCCGTCAACCTCACCGGTTCCCCGCCAGCCCACATCGGCTACGCCGAGTTCGACCTAGCTCCGCAATTCGTCGAGGCGTGCCTGCACGGTTTCACCGAACGCGACCCATCGAGACGGAGGAGACAGTCAGCTGGAGAATGCCTTCGTGACGTAGCCTTTCGACGCATGACGAGCAGTGACCGTGTCCGGCTCCCGCCACTAAGCAACA
>JAKDIK010000296.1 GCA_030450535.1 Propionibacteriaceae bacterium | reverse complement strand
TCACCCGGACATCGACGCCGGCCCGCCGGGCCTGCTGGGCGAACAGGTTCGCCGTGCCCAGCGGCAGGATGCCGAGCTCGACCCCTGATCCCGAGAGAGCCTCGGCCACCTCGCGCACCGTGCCGTCCCCCCCGCCCACCACGACGCTGCGGGCACCGCTGGCCAGTGCCTCGCGCGCCTGGGGTCCACCGGCCTGCTCGAGGGTGGTCGTCGCGATCCGGGGCTCCCCGAGGCCCGCGGCCAAGCACATCTGGGGGATCTCGCGTCGTGCCCGCGCGTACTGGGTCGACTTGGGGTTGAGGATCACCCAGACCGGCGACCTCGGTTCCGGCTGGGTGAACGGCTCGTCGTGGGCGGCCACGAGGTCCATTGTGGGGGGTGATGACGGCTTCCGGGGCAGGGCCCGGCGTTAGGCTGGGGCCATGAGCGACGTTCCCGCTGAGCCCAGCGAGGTTCCGGCCGAGCTGACGACCCTGCGCGCGAGCATCGACAACCTGGATCGCGCGCTCATCTGTCTGCTCGCGGAGCGGTTCCGCATCACCCAGGAGGTGGGCCACCTCAAGGCGGGACGCGGCCTGCCGGCGTCCGATCCCGAGCGCGAGCGCCGTCAGATCGAGCGGCTACGTGCCCTCGCCGACGAGGCGGGACTGGACCCGGAGTTCGCGGAGAAGTTCCTGACGTTCATCGTCCGCGAGGTCGTCCGGCACCACGAACAGATCGCCAGGGACCGCGACTGACGTGGTCTCAGCGCCCGAACTCGGTCACGAACTGGCGCAGGATCAGCGCCGGCTCAGCGCCGACGCCCGCCGCGCGGGCCGCGGCGATGAGGTCGTCCAGCTCATCGGGGTGGAAGTAGCCGTGGTGCGCGTAGATCCGCATGCGCTGGACGAGGCGCTCCACGTCCAGCTCCGGGTGGAACTGCGTCGCGTACGCCCGCGTCCCCACGCGGAACGCCTGCACCGGACACGCCTCGCCCGTGGCCAGCAGCACCGCGCCCTCGGGCAGCACCGCGCACGCCTCCTTGTGGCCGGTGAACGCCCGGAACCGCGCGGGCAGGCCGGCGAACACCGGGTCGGACGCCGCCGCGTCCGTCAGCGTCACCTCGATGGCACCCACCTTCTCGCCGTAGACCTTGTCGACGACCCCGCCGAGCCGCTGCGTCACCAGGCCCACGCCATAGCACAGCCCTATGAGCGGCACCTCATGGACCAGCGCCTCGTCGACGATGTGGCCGAGCTCGGCCTCCACCCGCTGCTGCAGCACCGACTTCACCTCGTCGGAGGCGTTGAACTGGCCGCCCCCGATGATGATTCCGGCGTAGTCGTCCACGTGGATGACCGGCAGGGACGCCTGTTCGGCGCGCAACTGGACGAGTTGGCCCGGCTCCAGCCCGGTGAGGGCGCACAGGGCCTCGTACTCGCCCTCGGCGGCCTCGTCGTGGTCCCGGATGGACAGGTGCAGGAACGGCTTCACGCCTTCTCCTTGGGTGAGTTCCGTGAGTTGGGTGCGCTCAGCGAGGCACGGGTCTCGGCCATGAGGGCCAGGGTGATCGCGGCAGGATCGGCCCCGGACGCGGCCAGTGCGCGCTGGCGCTCGGCCGGGTTTCCCCGCGTCAGGACGGTCAGCGTCGCGGCCAGCGCGTCCGCGCAGCCGAGCTCGGCGGCCAGCGGGGTCAGCTCCTCGAGCCATCGCGTGACCTCGTCCCGCAGCGCCACCGGTACCCCCGTCGGCGGGATGACCAGGGCGTCCAGCCCGTAGCGCGCCGCCCGCCACTTGTTCTCCCGCACGAACCACGGGGCGAGTTGCGCGGGCGGTTCCCCGGCCTCGAGGCGCCGGAAGAACCACTCCGTCAGACACTGGCTCCACGCGGCGATGACGCCCAACTCCTCGCCGGTGGTGGAGCAGTCCGCCACCCGGTGCTCCACGGTGCCGAATTTGGGCGCCGGGCGCACGTCCCAGCGGATCTCGGTCGCCTGCGCGGCCATCGCCCCGCGCCGCAGGTCCGCGACGTAGGACTCAAAGGCCGGCCAGTCCCGCACCTGGTCGGGCGGCAGGCCGTTGGTCGGCAGCTGCTGGAACAGCATCGTCCGCTGGGACGCGAAGCCGGTGTCCTCGCCGCCGAAATACGGGCTGGATGCCGACAGCGCCAGGAGCACCGGCGCCGTCTGGGCCAGGAAGTGCGTCAGCGGCAGCGCCCACTCCCGAACGGGGACGCCGACGTGCACGTGGGTCCCGCAGATGAGCATCCGCCGCCCCCACCACGCGTTGCGCTCGGCGACGGTGTCGTACTGGGCGCCCGGCCTGACCGGCGCGTCGCCCGGTTGCGCACACGGGTGCGTCCCGGCCGCGAGGATGCCGAGCCCGAGCCCGGACGCCGCGTCGACCACCCGCGTCAGCAGGGCGCGCATTTCTGCGACAGCGTCGTCCACGTTGGCGTGCACGCCGCTCACCAGCTCGATCATCGTGGTGAGGTACTCCCCGACGATGGGTCCGGAGTCGGTCGCGCCCACGGCGTCCAGCAGCTCGGACGCCCGCGGCGCGAGCGCGCCGGTGGCGGCGTCGGTGACGAACAGCTCCCACTCCAGACCGATCGTGCCGCGATCCGAGGGGGTGAACGGGACGCCGACCACGACGCCGGAATCGGCGGCCGTGGCCCCGGGGGAGCCGGTCAAGGGCAGCGCCCCTGGCTCAGTCGAGCAGGTCGGCGTAGAGCACCGAGCTGAGGTAGCGCTCGCCGAAGCTCGGAATGATGACGACGATCGTCTTGCCCTCGTTCTCGGGGCGGGACGCCACCTCGCCGGCCGCCTTCAGCGCCGCGCCGGAGCTGATGCCGACCAAGAGGCCCTCGTCGGTGGCGGCCTTGCGGGCCCAGGCGACGGCGTCCTCGGAGTTGACCGGGACGATCTCGTCGATGACGGAGCGATCGAGGATTGCCGGCACGAAGTTGGCGCCGATGCCCTGGATCTTGTGCGGGGCGGGGGCGTTGCCGGCGAGCACCTGGGACTCGGCGGGCTCGACCGCGACCATCGTCACGTCGGCCTTGCGGTCCTTCAGCACCTGGCCGACGCCGGTGATGGTGCCGCCGGTCCCGACGCCGGACACCACGATGTCGACCGTGCCGTCTGTGTCGTTCCAGATCTCCTCGGCGGTGGTCTTGCGGTGGATCTCGACGTTGGCCTGGTTCTCGAACTGACGGGCCAGGACGCCGCCGCGCTCGGCCGCGATCTCGTTGGCCTTGTTGACCGCGCCACGCATGCCCTCGGCGGCGGGGGTCAGCACGAGCTCGGCACCGAACGCTCGCAGCAGGGCGCGGCGCTCCTTGGACATCGACTCGGGCATGGTCAGCACGACCTTGTAGCCGCGCGCCGCGCCGACCATGGCGAGCGCGATGCCGGTGTTGCCCGAGGTGCCCTCGACGATGGTGC
>JAKDIK010000008.1 GCA_030450535.1 Propionibacteriaceae bacterium | reverse complement strand
TTTGCGGGGGGCCCGGGGGCCTTTTCTGGTGCGGGGGGCGGTTCCCCCCCCCGGCCACCCCCCTGGAATCAGCGCGCCCGTTCGGTCGGGACCGACGGCCACGACCAGCGCCCACCCCTGGCGGCGCATCGACCGGCGCGCGTTCAGGCCTGATCGAGGGCGTCGGAGACGACGGGTTGCAATGCCATGAGGATCAGGGCGGCCATGCCAACGAGCAGGGCGATGTCGGTGACGTGAATCATGCCGTCAGCCTCGCCGACCCGAGCCCGGCGCACATCGCCGGCCAGGTTGGAGAGTCGCCGACCGCGGACGGGGCCGAGCTGCGACCAAGGTAGGTGGCGGGGTCCACCGCAGCGACCACCGCTCACACACGCACCCCGCCGGGCGGAACGCCGCGGCAGCGGCCAGCAGCCTCCGCGCTGAACTCAGAAAACCCCCGCCGCGTGGGTCTCGTTCAACACCTGCCTGATCTCGTCGAGGGCTACCTGCGGCACCTGGTTGAAGGGGGCCCGGCACGGGCCGAGATCGACCTCCGAGGGACCGTTCGGGCCCGCTTGGTCGGACGCCCACGCCCCGTTGGGCGGGGACGGCCCGGGCGAGGAGCCCACCTCGCTGCTGACCCCCGACCTGGTGCGCAGCGCGTTGGACGCAGCCGGCGACGCTTTGACGTTCGACGGCCTCAAGGTCGGGATCCGGCCGGCGGACGCCGACGCGGCCACCCGGCTGCGGACCGTGCGGGCACTGCTGGCCGCGATGGGCTGATCGCCGATCCGGTGCGTCACCGGTAGTGTCGGGCGCATGGCGCTCAGCGTGTTCGACCTGTTCTCGATCGGAATCGGTCCGTCGTCCTCGCACACCGTGGGTCCCATGCGCGCGGCGTCGCTGTTCCTGGCCGAGCTGGGCGACGGGCTCGAGCGCGTTGCGCGCGTCCGCTGTCAGCTCTACGGCTCGCTCGGGGCCACCGGTCGGGGGCACGGCACCGACCGCGCGATCATCCTCGGCCTGCTCGGCGAGGCTCCGGAGACCGTCGACCCGCGCGCTGTGGTGGCCGAGGTGGCGGCGGTCTCCGAGCGCCGCGAGCTGGCGCTGGGCGGACGCCATGTCATCGGCTTCGACCCTGACGCCGACCTCATCCTGGACGGCACTGTTGAATTGCCGGCGCATCCCAACGGGTTGGTGCTGACGGCGTGGGATGCGGCGGACGGCGTCCTCGCCGAGCGCACCTACTACTCCATCGGTGGCGGCTTCGTCGTCGAGGGGGACGCGTCGGCGTCCGACCCGGTGGTGCCCGACGACACCGACGTGCCCCACCCGTACCACACGAGCGCCGATCTGCTGGCGATCTGCCACGACACCGGGCAGTCGATCGCCAGCATCGCGAAGGAGAACGAGCTGACCAAGCGCTCACGCGCCGAGGTCCGCGCCGGCCTCCTGCACATCTGGGAGGTCATGGACGCCTGCATCGCGGCCGGCGTCGAGACCGAGGGACGCCTGCCCGGCGGCCTGCGCGTCCTGCGGCGGGCGCCCGCGTTGCACACCCAACTGATCAGCGAGGCGGCCTCCGACGATCCGCTGCGCGCGATGGACTGGATCACCCTGTACGCCCTGGCCGTCAACGAGGAGAACGCGGCGGGCGGCCGCGTCGTCACGGCGCCGACCAACGGGGCGGCCGGCGTCATCCCGGCGGTGCTGAAGTACTACACGACGTTTGTCCCGGGCGCCGACGAGACCGGCATCGTCCGGTTCCTGCTCACCGCCGCCGCCGTGGGCATGATCTTCAAGAACACCGCCTCGATCTCGGGGGCGGAGGTGGGCTGCCAGGGCGAGGTCGGATCGGCCTGCTCGATGGCCGCGGCCGGGCTCGCGGCCGTCCTCGGCGGGACGCCCGACCAGGTCGAGAACGCCGCCGAGATCGGCATGGAGCACAACCTTGGCCTCACCTGCGATCCCGTCGGCGGGCTCGTCCAGATCCCCTGCATCGAACGCAATGCCATCGCGTCGGTCAAGGCGGTGGCGGCCGCCCGGACGGCCCTGCGCGGCGACGGCTCCCACATCGTGAGCCTCGACACCGTCATCGCCACGATGCGCGAGACCGGCCGCGACATGCAGAGCAAGTACAAGGAGACAGCGCTCGGCGGCCTCGCCTTCAACGTCATCGAATGCTGAATTCGCAGCCCCCGGCCCCGGAACGTGGCGTCGGGGCCGCTGGCCATCCCCCCGGGCCAGCAAACCCCGACGTCCTCAAAGGTACGGACTCCCCGTGACCCGCGGTATCCCCCAGCCGGGTGACTTTTAACTTTGGTCCCGTGCCGATCGTTGCCCACGGACCTCTTGACACTGCCCAGGACCCCTACCTAGGGTGATCGTCGAAAGTTTCTCGAAACTTGCGAAGCACAGGGAGGTGCCTTCGTGACACGCATTGAGGCGGGGTCCCTCGGGCCGGCGGAGCAGGCCAACGCAGAGCTCGCCGCGGCCGAGACCGAGCCGCGCCGACGCCGATGGCGGCGCGCCGCCCCCACCAAGAGCTGGCGGCGGGCCCTCCGCGAGGACTGGCAGTTGTACCTGCTGTGCCTGCTCCCGCTGGTGTTCTTCTTCGTCTTCCGGTACATCCCGATGGCCGGCAACATCATCGCCTTCCGCCGCTTCGTCCCCGGCGGCTCGATGTTCGGCGAGTCGTGGGTGGGGTTCCGCTACATCCAGATGTTCATCCAGGATCCGACGTTCTGGCAGGTCTTCGGCAACACGGTGATCCTGGGCGCGCTCACCTTGTTGTTCAGCTTTCCGATGCCCATCATCCTGGCGCTGGCGCTCAACGAGGTGCGCAGCACGCGGTTCAAGAAGTTCGTTCAGAGCGCGTCCTACCTGCCCCACTTCCTGTCGATCGTCATCATCGCCGGCATGATCATGCAGATCGTGGCGCTCAACGGCGCGGTAAACCAGCTGCTCGAGGCCTTCGGCGGCGAGCAGATCAACTTCATCCAGCGCGCGGAGTGGTTCCGCCAGCTCTACGTCGCCTCGGACGTGTGGCAGACGATGGGCTGGGGCACGATCCTCTATCTCGCCGCGCTGACGCAGATCGACGAGAACCTGTACGAGGCGGCCCGCATCGACGGCGCCAACCGCTGGCGGCAAACGATCCACGTGACGATCCCGGGCATCGCCCCCACGATCATCACCCTGCTGATCCTCAACATCGGGTCGTTCCTGGCCGTCGGGTTCGAGAAGATCCTGCTCCTCTACAGCCCGCTGACCTATTCCACCGCCGACGTGATCTCGACGTACCTCTACCGCGTCGGGCTCGTGAGCAACAACTTCTCCTACGCGACCGCGATCGGCCTGTTCGAGGCGATCATCGGCCTGACCCTCGTGCTGGGCGCCAACGGGTTGTCGCGCAGGATTGCAGGAACGAGCCTGTGGTGAGGAGCGTGACCCGATGAGTGCCCTGCGCACCTCCCCCGGCTACCGGGTGTTCACCGTGATCAACACCCTGTTCCTGCTGGGTGTCGTGTTCATCACGCTGTTCCCCTTCGTCAACATCGTTGCCCAGTCGTTCTCGAGCAACGCCGCGATCGTGGCGGGCCAGGTCAGCCTGTGGCCCGTCGGCTTCAACACCACCACCTACCAAGCGGTGGCCAGCGACGCGATGTTCTGGACGAACTATCGCAACACCGTCGTCTACACGGTGGTGGCCACCGCGATCTCGTTGTTCCTCACCACGTGTTATGCCTACGTGCTCAGCAAGCAGCACCTCAAGGGCCGCAACCTTCTCATCGGCATCGCCGTCTTCACCATGTTCTTCAACGGCGGTCTGATCCCGAACTACATCCTCATCAACACGCTGGGCTGGATGAACACGATGTGGGCCGTCGTCGTCCCGAACGCCATCAGCGTCTTCAACCTGCTCGTCATGAAGGCCTTCTTCGAGGGCATGCCGGTCGAGTTGGAGGAGGCGGCGGCGATCGACGGGCTCAACCAGCTCCAGACATTCGGCATGGTGATCCTGCCGCTGGCCAAGGCAGTGCTCGCCACCATGCTGCTGTTCTACGCGGTCGCGCACTGGAATGCCTGGTTCGGCGCCTTCCTCTACATGACCCAGAGGGAGATGTTCCCGGTCACCATCTACCTGCGGAACATGATCGCCGGCACGACGGGCGCCAACGACGTCGGCGCCGGCGTCGACAACCAGGCGCAGATCGCCGGGAACATCAAGGCGGTGACGATGGTGCTCACCGTGCTTCCCATCCTGACCGTGTACCCCTTCGTCCAGCGCTACTTCGTCACGGGAGTCATGCTCGGGTCCGTCAAGGGCTGACCGACCCACCATCCACGCCCAACCATCCACGCCCAACAAGGAAAGAGGAACATCGTGGAAGCACGCACATCACACAGGCTCGCCGCCGTGGCGACCGCACTGGTCCTGTCGGCCTCCATGGCGGCCTGCGGAGGTGGGGGTGCCGGAAGCACCGCCGAGGGCCCCGTCGAGGTGAGCGACGCCAACAACGCCGGCGCCATGGAGAACTACAGCGCCGGCGAGACCTTCAAGGCATCGGAGCCGTTCACCGTCACGACGCTGTTCTCCGACCACCCGAACTATCCCTTCAAGGCGGACTGGCTGTTCTGGCAGGAGGTGACGGCGCGGACCGGCGTCACCATGGAATCCACCATCGTCCCGATGTCGGACTACGAGCAGAAGCGTTCCCTGGTCGTCAGCGCGGGGGACGCCCCCACGATCATTCCCAAGACCTACCCCGGCCAGGAGTCGGCCTTTGTGTCGTCCGGGGCCATCCTCCCCGTGAGCGACTACGTCGACCTGATGCCCAACTACCAGGACAAGATCTCCTCGTGGGGCATGGAGGACGAGATCGACACCCTCAAACAGGCCGACGGCAAGTACTACGTGCTGCCGGGCCTCCACGAGGAGGTGTGGCCCGACTACACGCTGATCTGGCGCAAGGACGTGCTCGCCGCGAACGGTATCGACGAGCCGCAGACGTGGGATGCGGTGTACGACGCCCTCACACAGCTCAAGGCGGCAACCGGCCAGACTCCGTTCAGCGATCGCTACCAGGGCAAGAGCCTGCTCAACGTGCTGGGCGCCGCCCACGGAACCACAGCCGGCTGGGGCTACGGCGGCGGCGTGACGTTCAACCAGGGCGAGGACGCCTATGAGTTCTCCGCACAAACCGACGCGTACAAGGAGATGGTCGCCTACCTCAACAAGCTGGTGACCGAGGGCCTGCTCGACCCGGAGTCGTTCACCCAGCAGGACGACCAGGCGTTGCAGAAGTTCCGCAACGGCAACACCGCGGTCATCAGCGGCAACTCCCAGGACCCGTCGGCCCACCGCGAGATCATGGATCAGAACCTGGGCGCCGGCAACTACGAGATCGGCAAGGGCATCCTGCCCGGCGGTCCCGCGGGTGACCTCATGACGGGCTCCCGCCTCGAGAACGGCATCATGCTCAACGCCACGCTCAAGGACTCGCCGAACTTCGTCGCGACGCTGCAGTTCATCGACTGGCTCTGGTACTCCGACGAGGGCCAGGAGTTCGCAAAGTGGGGTGTCGAGGGGAGCACGTACACCAAGGACGCCAGCGGCACCCGCACGCTGGAGCCGAACATCACCTACGTGTGGATGAATCCGGGCGCACCGGAGAAGCTCAACGCCGACTACGGGTTCTCGGGCGGCAACTTCGCCTACGGCGGCACCACCGACCTGCTGCAGTCGATGTTCGCCCCGGAGGAGAAGGAGTGGCAGCAGCGCATGGCCGCCGAGCGTGAACCCGCCCCGATCCAGCCGGCCTATCCCTTCGACGACATCGAGCGGGAGCAGGTCACCCTGTTGCAGACGCCGCTGAAGGACTTCGTGGAGCAGGAGACCCTGAAGTTCGCCACCGGTCAGCGCTCGATGTCGGAGTGGGACAGCTTCCAGTCCGACCTGGCCGGCCGCGGCGTCGACCGGTACCTCGAGATGGTGAACACTGCTTACGAGAGGGCCAAGAACGCCTGAGGCCGGTGAACAGAGGTGACGTCCTTGACCTCGTTACGGTGGGGCCCATGAGCACCCTGCCACCCGGGCCCCTCGAGCAGCCCTTCTACCGGGCTGCGAACCGCATCCAGCGGTTCCTCGTGGTGTCCGGGTGGTTCGGGTTGCTGACGTCGCCGTTCTGGCTGGGCCTGGTCGTGCTCGCCCCCCACGTCTCCAACGCACTGGTGTTCGCGGCCGCAGCCCTGCCCGTGGGCCCCGCTCTCGTCGCGGCCCTGTACGCGATCGAGCGCGGCAGCGGCCCGAGCGAGGATCGGACTCCCACCCAGTTGGTCCTCGCGGGGTTGCGCCAGGGCTGGCGCCAGGCGCTGCTGTTCTGGACGCCGTTCGTCACCATCCTGACCGCCGGCCTGGTCACCACGCTGTCGGACGCGGCGGAGACCGGCGTCGGAGCCGCGTGGCAGTTCGCGTTCGGGATCGTGCTGCTCGTCGCCGTGCCCTGGCTGTGGATCGTGCTCACCGTCGTGGCGAGCTTCTCCTTCCGCAGCCGCGACATCGCCCGGCTGGCCATGTTCTACACGCTGACGAAGCCGCTGGTCAGCCTCGGCCTGGTCGCGCTGACCGTCGGCCTCGGGCTGCTCGTCGCGCAGACGTTCGACTGGGTGCTCGCCCCGCTGGGCAGCGTCATCGCCTGGGCGGTCATCACGCTGACCCGGCCGGTGACCGACCACCTCGCGGACCATTTCGTCGCCGACGAGCCCGGCTGAAAGCAGCGCCCTGCAGTCGTTGTCCCCCAGCGGGGATGCGTCCGCGAGGCGGCCGGCATCGCGGGGCATGATTAGGATGAGCCGGATTCGACAGGAGGTGCGACGTGGCCGCTCAGCTGGGCAAGCGGGTGACCATCGCCCTCATCGCCGAGGACGCGGGGGTCTCCCTGCCCACCGTTTCCAAGGTGCTCAATGGCCGCGCCGACGTCGCGGAGGAGACCCGGGCCCGCGTCGAGGACGCGATCCGCCAGCACGGCTACCGCCGGCGCAAGTCCACCCAACCGCAGACGACCCCCATGATCGATCTGGTCTTCCACGAGATCGAGAGCCCGTGGGCGATCGAGTTGATCCGCGGCGTCGAGGGCGAGGCGAGCCAACACAGCACCGAGGTCGTCATCAGCGAGTGCGGCGTCGCGCGCCGACCCAGGCAGGCCTGGATCGATTCGGTCATCGCCCGCCGACCCCTCGGCGTCGTCATGGTCTTCTCCGATCTCGACCCCGACCAGCGCTCCCAGCTCGCGGCCCGCAACATCCCCTGCGTCGTCGTCGATCCGGTGGGCGAGAACTCCGAGACCGGGCCGTGGGTCGGCAGTGCCCACTTCCTCGGCGGACGCCTCGCCACCCAGCACCTGCTCGTTCTGGGCCACACCCGCATCGGGGTCATCACCGGCCCGATGGACACCCTCGCCGCCCGCATGCGTCTGGCGGGCTATGCCGACGCCATGGCCGAGGCAGGCGTGCCGGTGGATGAGGACCTGATCCGCCACGGCACCTTCAAGATCGATGCCGGCGAGGAGCATGGCACCGAGCTGCTGATGCTGCCCGAGCGTCCCACCGCCATCTTCTCCTCCTCCGATCTGCAGGCGATCGGGGTCTACCGTGCGGCTCATCGCCTCGGCCTGCGCATCCCCGAGGACGTCTCGGTCGTCGGCTACGACAACCTCCCCACGTCGGAGTGGATCTTCCCGCCCCTCACCACGGTTCACCAGCCGCTGCGCGAGATGGCGGAGGCGGCCACCCGGCTCGTGCTCCAATTGGCCCGCGGCGAGGCGTCCCCGTCCCCGAGCCTCGAGCTGGCCGTCCGCTTCGTTCAGCGGGAGAGCACGGCCAGCCCGTCCGACCCCTCCGCCTGATCGAAAATTTCGATCAGATCGTCGTTGACCGGCGCTGACAACCGGGCCTAGGGTGGCGCTACAGACAACGAATGTTTCGAGTGGCAGCGAGGACGGTGCTCATGAATACCTGGTCTGATCCCCAACGTGACGTCGACGAGCGCGTCGACGCGCTGTTGAAAGAACTCACCCTCGCCGAGCTGATCGGGCAGTTGGGATCCTTCTGGCCGCGACCGAAATCCAACGGCGCCGGGCTGAACGACGTGGCCCCCATGGAGTCGGCCATGTCGAGCGGGGAGTTCGAGGAGGTCTCGGCGGACGGCTTGGGGCACCTGACGCGGGTGTTCGGCAGCGCACCGGTGGAGCCCGAGATCGGCGCGCGGGCGTTGGCGGACTTCCAGTCGCGGGTGCAGGAGCGCTCGCGGTTCGGCATCCCCGCCATCGCGCACGAGGAGTGCCTGACCGGATTCACCGCCTACGGCGCCACCGTCTACCCCGCGGCCATCGCCTGGGGTGCCTCGTTCGACCCCGACCTCATCGGCGACATGGCGCGCGCCATCGGCTCCGACATGGCCGCCCTTGGCGTCCACCAGGGCCTCTCGCCGCTGCTGGATGTCGTCCGCGATTACCGTTGGGGCCGCGTCGAGGAAACGATCGGCGAGGATCCGCTGCTGGTCGGCACCCTCGGGACGGCCTACGTGCGCGGGCTGCAGGACGCCGGCGTCCTCGCCACGCTCAAGCACTTCGTCGGCTATTCCGCCTCCCGCGCCGGCCGCAACCACGCCCCCGTGACCATCGGTCCGCGCGAGCTCGAGGACGTCCTGCTGCCGCCGTTCGAGATGGCCGTCCGGGAGGGCGGGGTCGCGTCGGTGATGAACTCCTACTCCGACGTCGACGGGGTACCCGCCGGCGCCAGTCGCCACCTGCTCACCGAGGTGCTACGCGACCGCTGGGGCTTCACCGGCACCGTCGTCTCGGACTACTGGTCGATCTCCTTCCTGGCGAGCATGCACCACGTCGCCGAGGATCTCACCGAGGCCGGGGCGCTCAGCCTGGCGGCCGGCATGGACATCGAACTGCCCGAGACCGGGGCGTTCGGCCACCTCGGCGAGGCCGTCGACCGCGGGCTGGTCAGCGAGGACGCGATCCGCGGTGCCGCGCGCCGGGTCCTGCGGCAGAAGGTCGCGCTGGGGCTGCTGGATGAGGGCTGGGACGCCGCGGCAGCGGCGCGCCCCGTCGACCTCGACTCCGCACGCAATCGGGAGCTCGCCCGACGCGTGGCCGAGGAGAGCATCGTGCTCTGCGCCAACGATGGCGGCGCCCTGCCGCTCACCGCCGGCCGGATCGCCCTGCTGGGCCCCATCGCCGACAACGCGCTCACCTTCCTCGGCTGCTACTCCTTCCCCAACCACGTCCTCACCCGCTACCCCGACCTCGACGACGGCCTGCCGCTGACGAACCTCGCGGACGCGCTGCGCGCCGAGTTCCCGCAGGCACGGCTCGAGCAGGTGGCCGGCGTCGGCATCCTCGACCCCGACACCTCCGGCATCGCGGACGCCGTGACCGCCGCGCAGGCCGCGGACGTCGCGGTCGTCGCCGTGGGAGACCTGGCGGGCATGTTCGGCGGCGGGACGTCCGGTGAGGGATGCGACTCGGTCGACCTGCGCCTGCCGGGCGCCCAGGCCGATCTCGTGCGGGCGGTGCTCAACACCGGCACGCCCACGGTGCTGCTGGTCGTGTCGGGACGCCCCTACTCCCTGGGCGAATTCGCCGACCGGGCCGCCGCCGTCGTCCAGGCCTTCATGCCGGGCGCCGAGGGCGGGGCCGCCATCGCCGGTGTGCTGGCCGGGCGGGTCAACCCGAGCGGCAAGCTACCGGTCGGCATCCCGGATCACCCCGGCGGGCAGCCCGGCACCTACCTCGCCGCGCCGCTGGCGTGGTTCACCGACGGGGTCTCGAACCTCGATCCGCGGCCGCTGTACCCCTTCGGGCACGGCTTGTCGTACACCTCCTTCGAGCTGATCGACCTCGAGCTGGACGCCGACGAGGTGCCCACCGACGGCACCCTCACCGCGTCGGTAACGCTCACCAACCGCGGCGAACGGCGCGGCGCGGAGGTCGTCCAGTTCTACCTATCCGATCGGGCCGCTCAGGTGGTACGACCGGTGAAGCAGCTCGTCGCGTTCCGCAAGGTGTGGCTCGAGCCGGGGGCGTCCGCCACCGTGCGCGTCCAGCTCTCGACCGACCTGATGAGCTTCACCGGCCTCGACCTGACCCGCGTCGTCGAGCCGGGCGGGATGACGCTGTCGGTGGGCCGCTCCAGCGAGGATCGCCCGCTGACCGCGGACTTCCGGCTGACGGGTGCGCTGCGCCAGGTCGGCCAGCGGCGGACGCTGAGCCCCACGATCGCGGTGGAGTGACGCCGTGGCCTCCTCCGACCGGCGAGCGTGACCCGCGCCACCTGAACGGGCACCGGGCAGGGCCCGGACGGCCGCTGGCTCTGCTTGGCGTCCGGCGTCCACCGGGTCAGTGAGGCTGACCCTCAGGAGGAGGGGTCGATGACCACCTTCAGGCCGTCGCGGCGCGACGCCACCTCGAAGGCCGCGGCTGCGTCGGCCAGCCCGAACTGTTGGCCGACGACGGCCCTCAGGTCCACCTGTCCCCGCTCGGCCATCAGAATCGCGCGCTCGTAGACCTCCGGCATGCGGCGCACGACCGGGATGGTCAGGCCCTTGCGGCGCACCAGCGAGGCGGGGAAGGTCGTCACGTCCTCATCGGGGATCCCGACAAGCACCACCCGACCGCCGCGCCGGGCGACCGTCATCGCCTCGCGCACCGGATCCGGGTTGCCGCACACCTCGAACACCACGTCGAAGTCATCGTGGGGCAGGTTGCCCGGTTCGTGCACGGCGTCCGCCCCGCACGCGAGTGCCGCGTCCCGTCGATGTTCGAGCGGCTCGATGCCCGCCACGTACCCGGCGAGAGAACGCTTCGCCAGCTGTACCAGCAGCAGGCCGATGGGCCCGCAGCCCACGACGGCGATCCGGTCCCCGAGCTTCACGTGGGCCAGATCCCACGCGTGGATCGCGACGCCCAGCGGCTCGAGCACGGCGGCGTCCACGGCATCGAGTCCGTCCGGCATCGGCACGAGGCGATCCGTCGGCCAGCTGATGATCTCGGCGAGTCCGCCGTCGGTGTCGCTGTGACCCGCGAACTTGATGCGCTCGCAGAGGTTCGTCCAGCCCTCGCGGCAGCGCGGGCAGTCGAAGCACGGGATCGCGGGGTCGACGGCCACCACCCGGCCGGCGAGCGGGCCGGTGAGGGCGATCCCGCCGATTTCATGGCCGGGGATCGCCGGCTGGTCCAGCCCGGCGTCCCCGATGTGGCCGTCGGCGAACCAGTGCAGGTCCGATCCGCACAGCCCCACAGCCTCCACCCGGACGAGCGTCCGCCCCGGCGCCTCGATCGGTGCGGCCTCCTCGACGATGCGCAGATCTCCGGCGGCATGCAGCCTTGCAACCTTCATGAGCTCATCCCTCACTCCTAGTTGTGTCACGACCCTATCCGCTCCCCCGCCGCCTGCGGGGCGACGGGAGAGTGGGACGGCGAATCACGAGCATGTGTAAGAGCCATGTAACAGGCCCGGGACGCCACCGGCCCGCCCCGCTGACGACTTACGGTGGCGTCCATGCACCTCGAACCACGCGAGCAGGAGAAGCTGCTCATCGTCGTGGCCGGCGACCTCGCGCGTCGCCGCCGCGAGCGCGGCCTCAAGCTGAACCATCCAGAAGCCGTCGCTCTGATCACCTCCGAACTCCTGGAAGCCGCGCGGGACGGCCGCACCGTCGCCGACCTCATGTCGTACGGCACCACCTTGCTGACCCGCGACGACGTCATGACAGGCGTCCCGGAGATGATCCACGCCGTCCAGCTGGAGGCGACGTTCCCTGACGGGACGAAGCTCGTCACCGTCCACGACCCCATCCGCTGAGCGACGAAGGAGACACCGCGATGATTCCCGGCGAATACCGCCTGGGCGAGGGCCCGATCGTCATCAACGAGGGCCGCCCGACCGTCGAGGTCGAGGTCACCAACACCGGCGACCGGCCCGTGCAGGTCGGCTCCCACTACCACTTCGCCGAGGTGAACCCGGCGCTGCAGTTCGACCGCGCGGCCGCCCGCGGCTTCCGCCTCGACATCCCGGCCGGCACGGCCGCGCGCTTCGAGCCGGGCGACGCCCGCACCGTGACGCTGACCGCTCTGGGCGGCGACCGCGCGGTGTACGGCCTGGCGAACCTCACCGACGGCCCCCTCGACTGAGCAGGAGAAACCCATGAGCCGCGAACTGAGCCGTCGCGAGTACAGCGACCTCTACGGACCCACCACGGGCGACGCCGTCCGTCTCGCCGACACCGACCTGTACGCGAAGGTCGAGGCCGACTTCACCCATTACGGCGACGAGGTCGTCTTCGGCGGCGGCAAGGTGATCCGGGATGGGATGGGCCAAAACGGACGCCTCACCCGCGACGAGGGTGTCGTCGACACGGTCATCACCAACGCCCTGATCATCGACCACTCGGGCATCGTCAAGGCCGACATCGGTCTGCGGGACGGCCGAATCGTCGGCATCGGCAAGGCCGGCAACCCCGATACCCAGTCCGGTGTCGACATCATCGTCGGCACCGCCACCGAGGCGATCGCCGGCGAGGGCAAGATCGTCACGGCCGGCGCGATCGACGGCCACATCCACTTCATCTCGCCGACGCAGATCCCCACGGCGCTGGCGTCCGGGGTCACGACGATGATCGGGGGTGGCACCGGGCCGGCCGACGGCACGAACGCCACCACGATCACGCCGGGGGCCTGGCACCTGGCCCGCATGCTGCGGGCGGCCGAGCAGTTCCCGATGAACCTCGGTTTCCTCGGCAAGGGGCATGCGTCCGCGACCGCCCCCATCGCCGAGCAGCTCGCCGCGGGCGCCATGGGCCTCAAGATCCACGAGGACTGGGGCACCACGCGCGCCTGCATCGACACCTCGCTGCGGGTGGCGGACGAATACGACATCCAGGTCGCGATCCACACCGACACCCTCAACGAGTGCGGCTTCGTCGAGGACACCATCGCGGCGATCGACGGCCGCGTCATCCACACGTTTCACACCGAGGGCGCCGGCGGTGGCCACGCCCCCGACATCATGCGCATGGCCGGTCTCGCCAACGTGCTGCCCAGCTCGACGAACCCGACGCTGCCGTTCACCCGCAACACCGCCGAGGAGCACCTCGACATGCTCATGGTGTGCCACCACCTGAGCCCCAACATCCCCGAGGACGTGGCGTTCGCCGATTCCCGCATCCGCCCCGAGACCATCGCCGCCGAGGACGTCCTGCACGATCTCGGCATCTTCTCGATGACGTCGTCGGACTCCCAGGCCATGGGACGCGTCGGTGAGACGATCATCCGCACCTGGCAGATGGCCGACCACATGAAGAAGACGCGCGGCGCGCTGGCCGGGGACGCCGAGTTCGACGACAACGTCCGCATCAAGCGCTACGTCGCCAAGTACACGATCAACCCCGCGATCGCGAACGGCATCGCGGACGTCGTGGGCTCGGTCGAGGTCGGCAAGTGGGCCGACCTGGTCATCTGGGAGCCGGCGTTCTTCGGCGTCAAGCCCAACCTCATCCTCAAGGGTGGCCAGATCACGCACGCCGTCATGGGGGACGCCAACGCGTCCATCCCGACGCCCGAACCCACCCTGATGCGCGACATGTTCGGCGCCTACGGCTCGGCCGTCCACGACGGGTCATTCACGTTCGTCTCGCAGGCGGCGCTGGACGCCGGAGTCCCCGATCACCTGGGGCTGCGCAAGCAGATCCACGCGGCGTCCGGGGTGCGGAATCTCACCAAGGCCAACATGGTGCACAACGACGCCACGCCGACCATCGAGGTCGATCCCCAGACCTACCAGGTGCGCGTCGACGGTGAGCTCATCGAGTCCGTGCCGGCCCAGGAATTGGCGCTGGCCCAGCGCTACTTCCTCTTCTGAGGCGCGCGTGATCATCACCAAGGTCGTCGGCAACCTCGCCGATCTGCCCGCCGCCGAGCGGGAGTTGCTTCACGTGGAACGGATCGAGCTCGCCTCCGCGGCGCTGACGCGGCGCATCCAGCGCGTCACGTCCGACCACGGGCGCGAGTTCGGCCTGCGGCTGGATTCGGACGCCGACCTGCGCGACGGCGACATCCTGCTCCGCGAGGGACGCAACGTCGTCGCGGTGGCGGTGACCTCGCAGGAGGTCCTCGTGATCGCGCCGCGGGGCATCGTCGAGGCCCTGCGCGTGGGACACGGCCTGGGTAACCGGCACCTGCCGGCGCAGTTCTTCGAGGAATTCGAAGCACCGGGCCTCGACACGGGCGAAGGCGTCATGGTCGTGCAGGCGGACCGGACCGTCTCGGCGTTCCTCGACCACGAAGGGACGCCCTACACGCTCGTCGAGCGCGTCCTGGAGGTGCCGTTCCGGCATGCCAGCCACACCCACTGAGGTCGAGGCGGCGGCCGGCGCCACGACAAACCCGATGCCGACCGGGGGCCTCCCCCGCTACCTGCTGCCGCTGCTGCAATTCGCCGACTCGGCCCTGCCGACCGGGGCGTTCAGCCACAGCTTCGGGTTGGAGACCTACGTGAGCGAGGGCGTCGTCCACGACGGCGACAGCTTCGCACGGTGGTTGGACGCCTACGTGCGCGATCAGCTCACCCCCACCGACGCCCTCGCCGCGCACCTCGTGGCGACGGCGCCGGACGCAGAGGTCGTCTGGCGCGTGGACGACCTGCTGCGCGCCCAGGCCCTGCCACGGCAGGTCCGCGAGGCGTCCGCCCATCTGGGACGCCGCACGGTCGCGATCGCAGCGGCGAACCACCCCTCGCCGTTGCTGCTCGCCTATGCCGACCGGGTGGGAGCCGGGGAGTCGGCCGGTCACCCCGCCGTCGCGACCGCGCTCGTGGGGCGAGGGCTGGGGGCGCCCGCGTCCACCGTGGTCGCGCTCGTGCTGCACGCGGCGGTCACGTCCCTGGCGCAGAATGCCGTGCGGGCGGTGCCGCTGGGTCAGGACGCCGGCCAGCGGGTGCTCGCCGGCATTCAGCCGCGGATCGCCGAGGCCGTGGCCGCGGCGTCCGAGCTGCCCATCGATGCGCTGGGCGCGGTGGCGCCGGGCCTCGAGATCGCCCAGATGCGGCACGAACGCCAACGTGCCCGCATGTTCATGAGCTGAGAAGGAGAATTCCATGCCCACCTCGCAAGGACCCGTGCGCGTCGGCGTCGGCGGACCGGTCGGCGCCGGAAAGACGGCGCTCATCGAGCGCATCGCGGCGGCGCTGGCCGACGAGATCTCGATGGCCGCGGTGACGAACGACATCTACACGATCGAGGACGCGAAGATCCTCGCCGCGACCGGGGTGCTGCCCGTCGACCGGATCGTCGGGTTGGAGACGGGCGGCTGCCCGCACACGGCGATCCGCGAGGACACGTCGATGAACGAGACGGCGATCGCCGACCTCGTCGCCCGGCACCCCGAGCTGGAACTGGTGTTCGTCGAGTCGGGCGGAGACAACCTGTCGGCCACGTTCAGCCCCGAACTGGTGGATTTCTCGATCTACATCATCGACGTGGCCCAGGGCGAGAAGATCCCGCGCAAGGCGGGACAGGGCATGATCCGCTCCGACCTGTTCGTCATCAACAAGACCGACCTGGCCCCCCACGTGGGTGCCGACCTCGCGGTGATGGAGGCCGATTCGCGAGTATTCCGCGGCGAGCGGCCGTTCTGCTTCACGAACCTGCGCACCGACGAGGGTCTCGACGCCGTGGTGGGATGGCTGCGCCACGACGTGCTGATGCTGGATCTGGCGTGACGAGGACGCTCTCCACGCTCGAACCCGCGCTGACCGGCCCCGCGTTGACCGGCCCCGCGTGGACCGGCCCCGCACCGACCGGTGAGCTCAGCCTGCGCGCGGAACGCCGCGGCGATCGCTCCGTGCTGGTCGGCCAGCGGCACGAAGGCTCGCTGCGCGTGCTGCGGCCGCTCTACGTGGAGAGGGCCGGGCAGGTCACGGCGGTGGTCGTGAATCCGGGGGGCGGCTATCTCGGCGGGGACGCCTACCGGCAGCAATTCGAGGTCGCGCCAGGGGCGTCCCTGCTCGTCACGACCCAGTCGGCGACCAAGATCTATCGGACGCCGACGTCGCCCGCCACGCAGGACACCCTCGTGCGGTTGGACGCCGGCGCCCGGCTCGAGCTGGTGCCCGACCAGGTCATCGCCTACGCCGACGCCCGCTATGACCAGCGGACCCGCGTCGAGATGGCCGCCGACGCCACCTACGTCGCGGCGGAGGTCCTCACGCCCGGGTGGGCGCCGGACGGGCGTCCCTTTCGCTACCACTGGGTCCGCAGCCGCACCGAGGTGCTCGTGGCTGGCCGCCTCGAGGTGCTCGACAACCTCCTGCTCGAACCCCGCGACGGCACCCTCGGCGCGCTGGAGGGGCACACGCACGTCGGATCGCTGCTGGCCGTCGCGCCGGACATCACCCCAGACACGGTGGACGCCGTAGCCGCCCTTCTGGGCGGGCCGGGAGCGACCGGCGGCGTCCCTGATCCCGGGCAGCCGGAGGGCGGCGAGGTCCGCTGGGGCGTCTCGCGGCTGGGATGCCCGGGGCTGGCCGTCCGGCTGCTGGGTCGCGACACCGAGACCCTGCAGCGTCATCTGTTCGCCGTGATGGCGCTGCTGCGCGACGGGCATCCGCCGACGCTGCGCAAGTACTGAGCCGCACCACCCGCACCACCCGCACCACCCAGGAGACCCTAGTGACCGACTTCGCCGAGAAGCTCCCCGCCCCCATCGCCGTGGTAGGCCGCGGCGTCGGACAGATCTACCTGCAGCCCAACCTGCTCACCGGAGCGCTGATCCTGCTGGGCATCGCGATCGCCAGCCCGCTCATGGCGCTGCTCGCGCTGCTGGGCACGCTCGGCCAGACGCTGGCGGCCGCGGCGCTGGGGCTACCGGGGGATGACCGGAGCCAGGGTCTCGACGGCTACAACGGCGCGCTGGTCGGCTGCGCCGCGTGGGTGACGTTCGACGGCGCGTTCTGGCCAGCGCTGCTCGCGACCATCCTGGGCGCCGCAGCCTGCCCCACCGTCGCCGCGTGGCTGGCGTGGGCGCTGAAGCCGCTCAAGCTCCCGGTGTTGACCGCCCCGTTCTGCGTGGTCGCCGGGCTGACGCTGCTGGTCGTCCGCACACTGGCGCCGGCGGCGTCCTATGATGCCGCGACCGGTGGCGGAGTCCTCGACATCGCGGCGGGCTGGCTGTCGGGGGTCTCGCAAGTGGTGCTCGTCGAGGGTGCCCTGTCGGGACTCGTCATGCTGGCTGGTCTGTTCGTCGCGGGCTGGCGCGTCGGCGCCGCGGCGGCCGCGGGCTCGGCGATCGGCGTCGCCCTCGCACTCGCGGTCGGGACGCCCCCGGCGGTGGTCGGCGGTGGGCTCGCCGGCTTCTCCCCCGTGCTCACCGCCATCGCTTTGGCCGCCGTGTTCCTGAAGCCCGGCGGCCGCGCCTGGGCGTTTGCGCTGGTCGGCGCGGCCGTGACCTGGGGCGTCACGCAACTGCTGGTGCTCACCCCCATCCCGGCCTACACGTGGCCCTTCATCCTGACGACGTGGGCGTTCCTGTTGATCGCCCGCCGCGACTGAGGTCTCCGGGGAGAGAACCGCCGGTGAGCGCCCACTCACTGGAAACATCGAGCCCGTCTACTCCCCCGATGTTTCCAGTGAGTCGCGCTCTCCTCGACAGGACCTCTCGCACGCACCAGCACATCTGCGACACGGGGTCAGAGGGCCGGACCAGCCGTGCAGGGAGAGCACGGTCGCGACTTGCCGGGCGACGGCGCAGGGGCGTCCACGCACATCCGCCGACCCGTAACGCAATGTCCAGGTACCCAGGGCGGTGTGGGCGTTGTCGCGATCAAGGTCGCGGAAGGACGTTTCGCTCCGTGCGTGATGTCGGCCGTCAACCTCGACGACCGTGGCGTGCTCGTCGTAGTGCACGTCACTGCGCGTGCCCACCGTCAGCGACCGTTGCCGTCTACCGGTCGGCAGTCCGTGAGCCTTCTCGACATCGCGTAGGTAGGCCCATTCGAGGGTGCTCTCGACGCCCGCGAGGTCGGCGAGGATATCGGTGACCATGCGCCGATGGCTCAACCTGGGGCGCCGACCCGCGGCGTCGCGAAGGCGCTCGAGGCTCACCTTGCCCTCGCGGAGCGCGTCGGACGCCAGCGCCACCCACCCCACCAGGTCAAGGTGTTGCCCCACGTCCAACAACGCCTCCTCCAGGCGGATGCGCGGCAAAGTGCCGGACGTGTGGTCGAGGCGACCCAGGCCATCTCGGCGAAACTCCCAGCCGGGGCGATCGCGCCGACGCGTGGGCTGGGGCAACCACACGTCGACGTCACCCAGCAACCGAGGCATGCCGCCGGCGACGAGGGCCGCGTCGCCACCCAGCGCGGAGCCGTCCCCGCCGAGGAGGTACCCCGCCCACAGTCGTTGGCGGACGCCGACCTCGGAGGTGGCCGCGAAGATGCCGTCGGTGACACGCTGCCACCGGCCGCTGGCCAGCAGGCTCCGCACGGGGGAGGGGCCCCACGCTGCAAACGCCTGGGCTCTGGACACGGCACCTTCCTGCAACCTGAGGGTCGCGCTCAGTTCCGGCGGCATGGGTTTTCGCTCCAACACGACAAGACATTAGGCCGCGCCCGTCACCCCCAGTCAGCGAGGCATCGACCTCGTCGGAGCGCCCTCACCGCGAGGTGAGTTCCACTCACTGGAAACATCGAGCCCGTCTACTCCCCCGATGTTTCCAGTGAGGGGAACTCACCTGCCCCGCTGGCCTCAGATGGTCAGCCCCAGGCGCGTCAGCAGGGGTTGCACCTCGGGATCGCGTCCCCGGAAGGACCGGTACGTCTCCAGCGGATCCACCGACCCGCCCGGGGCCAACAGCCTCGACCGGAACCAGTCCCCGTTCTCGCGGGTCCCCCCGCCGTGGGCATCGAACCAGGCCACGGCGTCGGCGTCCATCACCTCGGACCACTTGTAGCCGTAGTAGCCCGCGGAGTATCCCGAGCCCCAGATGTGGCTGAAGTACGTCGACCGGTAGCGCGGCGGCACGAGGTCGTACTCCACCCCCCAGCTCTCCAGCGCGCGCCGCTCGAATTCCTCCACCTCATCACCCGATTCGGGCAACGCATCCAACGGCGTCTGGTGCCAGGTCTGGTCGAGCAGCGTCGCGGCCATCAGCTCGAGGGTGTGCGCCCCCTGGTTGAACGTGGACGCCGCCTCCAGCTTCGCCAGCCACTCGGCGGGCAGGACGCGATCGGGCTGCCACGCCCAGTGCTCGTTGACCTGGGACGGAAATTCCACGAAATCGCGCGGAGTCGAGGTGCCCGAGCAGCTCGGATAGCGGCTGTCGGCGAACAGCCCGTGCAGCGCATGACCGAACTCGTGGAACATCGTGATCACCCCGTCCCACGTGATCGTCGTGGTGGAACGCTGATAGTTGCAGTTGTTCGTCACCACCGGGAGCTGCTTGGTCAGGTGGTTGCCGTTCACCAGCGATGTCATCCACGCGCCGCCCTCCTTGTTGGGGCGCGCCCAGAAATCCATCACGAACAGGCCGAGCGGTGAGCCGTCCTCGTTGTGGACCTCGTAGACCTCGGCGTCGGGCGTGTGGCCCACCAGGTCGTCACGGCGGGTGAACGTGATTCCGTACAGGTCGTGCGCCGCCGCGTAGACGGCGTCCAGCACCGCCTCCACCTGCAGGTACGGCTCCACGTCGGCCTCGTCGAAGGCGTACTTCTCAGCCTTCACGAGGCCGGCGAGGTACCCCCAGTCCCACGGTGCGAGTTCGGCGTCCGGATCGATCTCGGCGAGCTTGGACGCCAGCGTTTCGGCATCCGAGCGCGCCTGCGCCAGCGCCGCCGGGCCGAGGGGACCCATCAAGGCGTTCACGGCCTCCGACGTCTTCGCGCAACCGGTCTCCGCGACCAGCGCCGCCCAGTGCTCGTACCCGAGCAGCCGGGCCTTCTCGGCGCGGGCCCGGGCGATGTCGACGATCGTCTGCCGGGTGTCGTGCCCGCCTCCCAGCCCGCGAGAGACGGACGACTCGTGCAGCCGCTGACGCAGGCCACGATCGTGCAGCCGCGCGGCGAGGAACTGTCCGGTGGTGTTGACGAGCTCGATGCGCCAGGTGCCGTCCTCGGTGGCCAGCGCGTCGATCTCGGCGTCGCTGAGGCCGTCGAGCTCGGCGCGATCGGTCACGACGACCGCTCCGGCGACGCGGCCCTCGCGGTTGGCGGTGTTGAACGCGGTGCCCAGCTCGGCCAGCCGGGTGTTGAGCTCGCGGAGCCGCGCCTGGTCGGCCTCGTCCAGCGCGACCCCGGCGCGCTGGAACGAGCGCAGCGTTTCCCCGAGCAGCCATGCGTCCTGGTCGTCGAGCTCCACCTCGCGCGCCTCGGCGCGCGTGGCCAGTTCGGTGAAGCGGTCGAACAGGCCGCGGTTCAACCAGATGGCGTCGGAGTGCGCCGACAGCTTGGGGGCGAACTCGGCATGGATCGCGTCCAGATCGTCGTCGGTGTAGGCCAGGCGCACGGTGTGGAACGCCAACAGGGCCCGCTCGAGCAGCTCGCCCGAGCGCTCCCAGGCGGCGAGGGTGTTCGCGACGTCCGCCGGCTCCGCGTCGACCGCGAGCTCGTCGAGCGCCTCGAGCTGAGAAGCCATGCCTTCGTCGAGCGCCTCGCGGTAGTGCCGGGCCTCCAGGTGCGCGAAGTCGGGCAGCTGGTAGGGCAGGTGTGAACGCTCGGCGAGCGGGTTCGAGGCATCGAGGGTCATGGCTCCAACCTAGCCGGACGCCCCGGCTCCGGCTGACGCCCCCGGCTCCAGCCAACGCCCCCGGCTCGGGACCACGCCCCCGGCTCCGGGCTACGCCCCGGGGCTCCGGACTACAGGGCCGCCTCCACCGCCCCGACGGCCAGCAGGATCGCCTGGGATTCCAACATCGTGAGGTCGCCGTCGTCGGCATGCCGGGTCACGGCCTCCCGGAAATCGCTCACGTCCCCGCCCGCGCTACTCGGGTCTGCGGTGATGTTCTCCGAGACCTGCGCCCACTCCTCGCGCAGGTTGATCTGCGCGTCGCGGGCGGCGTCCGAACGGGAGGCGTCGATGGTGTCGAGGGCCAGGCCGACCCCCCGGACGGCCGCCGAGAGTCCCATGTCCCCCACCGACGGGATCGTCGGCAATGAAATGGTCGGCAGCGGAATCGGCACGATCGTGGGCGTCGAGGTGCGCGGGGCGGTGG
>JAKDIK010000295.1 GCA_030450535.1 Propionibacteriaceae bacterium | reverse complement strand
GATGGCAAGCCAACTGGCATTGACCTAAGCACGCTGTTGAGTTCTCAAACTTCCACTTGTCACCGCTCGACCCGATTTCTCGGCGCCTCCCGGAGCAACCTCACCAACATTACTGAGTCGCGTTCTCGGAGTCAAATCGGTGATTCTTCCCCCTGCGACCGCCGTCGACGATTGAAACCTCTGCTGAGGCTGATCGTCGTTGGTGTGGTAGCCACTCGGTGTTCGTCCGTTCCGGCTGCGCCGGCCCGTCCGATCCCCCGAGGGCTTGGACTACGTTACCGGCGGGTGACGGCCAGATCAAATCGGCCCTGCAGCCCGGGCGTGTCGCCCCCGTCAGTGCTCCACACGCACGGCTCCGACGGTCTTCTTCCCCCGTCGGACGATGATCCACTGCCCGGCCAGCAGGTCGTCCGGGGAGAGGACGGCATCCACATCCGTGACCTTGACGTTGTTGAGGTAGGCGCCCCCCTCCTCGATCGCCCGCCGGGCAGCGGAGCGGCTAGGCACCACGCGGGCGTCCGCCATGACCTCGACGACCGACGGGAACCTCTCCCCCACACCGACGGTCGGGGCGTCCAACTGGCGTCCCACCGCCGCGAGGGTGCGGGCGTCCAGTTCGCGGAGCTCGCTGCGTCCGAACAGGGCTGCCGCAGCCGTCTCCGCCGCCCGACGCTCCGGCTCCCCGTGAACCAGGTCGGTGATGTCGTCGGCGAGCGCCCGCTGCGCGATCCGCAGGAACGGCTTCTCGGCCTGCTGGGCGGCGATGTCCTCCAGTTCGGCGCGCGGCCGCTCGCTGAACACCTTGAGGTAGCTGACCACCATGTCGTCCTCGGCGTTCAGGAAGAACTGGTGAAACGCGTAGGGCGACGTCATCTCGGGGTCGAGCCACACGGTGCCCGACTCCGTCTTGCCGAACTTGGTGCCGTCGGCCTTGGTGAGCAGCGGCGTCGCCAGGGCGTGGACGTGCTCGCCCTCGGCGCGCCGGATCAGTTCGACGCCGGCGGTGATGTTGCCCCACTGGTCCGAGCCGCCGGTCTGCAGGGTGACCCCGTGCGTGCGGAACAGCTCGCGGTAGTCGAGCGACTGCAGCAGCACGTAGCTGAACTCCGAGTAGCTGATGCCGGAGGTCAGCCGCGTGCGCACCACGTCGCGATCAAGCATCCGGTTGACCGAGAAGTGCCTGCCGATGTCGCGCAGGAACGCGAGGGTGGAGAGACCCGACGTCCAGTCGAGGTTGTTGACCAGCGTGGCGGCGTGGGGGCCGTCGAGATCGATGAGGCGTCCGACCTGCGAGCGGATCCGCTCCACCCAGCCGGCCACCAGGTCGGCATCGTTCATGACGCGCTCGCCGGTCTGTTTCGGGTCGCCGATCAGGCCGGTGGATCCCCCCACGAGCAGGAACGGTCGGTGCCCCGCGCGCTGCAGCGTCCGGTGCACCATGAGCTGCACGAGATTGCCCATGTGAATGCTCGGCGCGGTGGGGTCGAAGCCCACGTACGCCCGCCGCGGCTCGGCGTCCAGGTGTGCGCCCAGCGCGTCCAGATCGGTCGAGTGGGCGATCAGCCCGCGCCAGGAGAGTTCGTCGATCACTGCATTCACGAGCGCCAAGGCTACCGTGCCGACGCTGCCGGACCGTCGCTGCCGGGCCGATCCCCGCCCGCCGTCTCAGCCCGCGAACGCGCGCCCTTGGGCCACCTCGACCGCCACCTCGGCGAGTTGCTCGGCCACGCGTGCCCGGGCGGTGCCGCCGCGACCGTCCCGGGCTGCAATCGAGCCCTCGACGGTGAGGACCCCCAATACGCCCTCGCCGAGCCGCTCGTCGATGGCGGGAAGGTCGGACGCCGTGAGCTCGGTCAGCTCCAGCCCCCGGGTTTCGCAATAGCGGACCGCCGCGCCCGAGATCTCGTGAGCCTGCGCGAACGGGACGCGCTGGCGGACCAGCCAGTCGGCCACGTCGGTCGCCAGCGAGAAGCCCTGCGGGGCGCGCTCGGCGAGCCGATCGGGGTGGAAGGTCAGCGTCGCCACCATGCCGGTGACCGCCGGCAGCAACACCCTCAGCTGGTCGAGGCCGTCGAAGATCGGCTCCTTGTCCTCCTGCAGGTCGCGGTTGTAGGCCAGCGGCAGGCCCTTGAGGGTCGCGAGCAGGCCCGTCAGGTTGCCGATGAGGCGTCCGGCCTTGCCGCGGGCGAGCTCCGCCACGTCCGGGTTCTTCTTCTGCGGCATGATGCTCGACCCGGTCGACCAGGCGTCGGCCAGCGTGGCGAAGCCGAACTCGACAGTCGACCAGACGATGATCTCCTCGCTGATCCGCGACAGGTCGATCCCGATCATCGCCAGCACGAACGCCGCCTCGGCGACGAGGTCGCGCGCGGCCGTCCCGTCGATCGAGTTGGGCACGCTGCCGGCGAAGCCAAGCTGGTCGGCGACGAACTCGGGATCCAGGCCGAGCGACGTTCCGGCCAGCGCGGCCGAGCCGTACGGCGAGAGCGCGAGGCGGGCGTCCAGATCGCTCAGGCGGTCGACGTCGCGCAGCAGCGGCCAGGCGTGGGCCAGCAGGTGGTGGCTCAGCAGCACGGGCTGGGCCGACTGCATGTGCGTGCGTCCGGGCATGGGGACGCCGAGGTGCCGCTCGGCCTGGGCGTGCAGCGCCTCGACCAGATCGAGCACGTCGGACGCCACGCCGCGCAGTTCCTCGCGCAGGTGGGCCCGGATCAGCGTGGCGATCTGGTCGTTGCGCGACCGGCCGGCGCGCAGGCGTCCCCCCAGCTCCGGACCGACGCGCTCCCGCAGCCCGCGCTCCAGGGCGCCGTGGACGTCCTCGTCGGTGGCGGCGGCCACGAAGGCACCCGAGGCGACATCGGCGTCCAGCTCGTCGAGGCCGGCGAGCATGGCCGTCAGCTCCTCGTCGGTGAGCAGCCCGGCGCGGTGGAGCGCCCGGGCGTGCGCCCGTGAGCCGGCGAGGTCGTGGCGGGCGAGCCGCCAGTCGAACTGCGTCGACTTGCTCAGCGCGAACATGGCGTCGGCTGGTCCGCCAGCGAACCGTCCGCCCCACAGGCGGCCCTCTCCCGTTTCGTTGCCCATCTCGTTGCCCACCGCGTTCACTGGCCCTCCTTGCCTCGCTCGCCCAGGGCAAGCAGGTGCTCGACCAGCGCTTCGCCCCCGAGGGGATCGCGGCTGACGAGCAGGATCGAATCGTCGCCGGCGATCGTACCGAGCGCGGCGTCCACGCCCGCCCGGTCGATGGCCGACGCCAGGAACTGGGCCGCCCCCGGCGGCGTTTTCAGCACCACGAGGTTGGCGGACGCCTCCGCCGACAGCAGCAGCTCGCCCAGGAGGCGTCCCAGGCGCGCCTCCGCCCGGCCGACGTCGGCCGGTTCCGCCTCGCGCCACACGTAGGCCAGCTCGCCCCCCGGCGTCCGCACACGCACGGCGCCCAGATAGGCCAGATCGCGGCTCAGCGTGCCCAGGGAGACC
>JAKDIK010000294.1 GCA_030450535.1 Propionibacteriaceae bacterium | reverse complement strand
CGGGGTTCGTCGCCTCGGGGTTCACGATTTCTTCGCCTCACTTGGTGGTTGACCAGATGGCCCGGGGCGCGTGCCACCCCGTGATGTGGCCGTTGCCCATTCAGTCTGTCACGGATGCGGTCGGCCGGTCTTTTCGGACGGTGGCGACGAGGACAAGGGCCGGCTGGCGGCACGGTCGTGCCTCTGGCACGATCCCGGGGCCCGTCGGGGGCTCTGCTACCTTCGGGCCTCATGGCCAAGGCACCGCGCATCCCCAAGAGCAAGTGCTGCGTCTCCAAGCCGAAATGCAAGCGCTGCCCCTTGCGGATGCTCCGCGACGGCACACTGCCATCGGGGTACGCGGTGAAGCGTCGGCGTCTGGTACGCATCGATGGCGGCAAGGTGTCCAAGAAGCACCTCAAGAAGCTGGCCCGTTCGAAGGCCGGAACATGAACGCGCGGCATTGCGTTGAGGGTGATGACCCCTCGCCGACGGTTGCCCGATCACGAATCCATCGGGACAATGGCTGAGGGACGCACGCTCCACACGAAGGGAAGTAGCCCATGACCACCACCCAAGCGACCACCCCGAGCACCCTCGCTGCCAGCCCCGAAATCGCCAACGGCGCCGCGCAGTTCCTCACGCCGGTGGTCATCGATCTCGAGGCGCTGGTCGTCGACGGCAAGCAGGCGCACTGGCACGTGCGTGGAGCGAGCTTCGCGGGCGTCCATGAGTCGCTCGATGCGCTGGTCAGCGAGGCCCAAGAATTCGCCGACCTCGCCGCGGAGCGGGTCATCGCGCTCGGCCTGCCGCTCGATTCCCGCATTCGCACGGTCGCCGAGCAGACGACCCTGCCGGCACTGCCCGAGGGCTTCCAAGGGTTCCAGGATTGCATCAAGCAGGTGGTGTCGCTGATCGACGCCGCGCTGGTCACCGTCCGCGCTGCCGTCGACGGCCTCGACGAGGTCGATCTCAACAGCCAGGACGTCGCCATCGAGATCGAGCGGGGCCTCACGAAGCGCCGCTGGCTGCTGGACGCCCACGTCGCGAACTGATCCGCACCACCGCGACGACGGCGGGAGTTCCCCGCGCCATTGCAATCTAAGGTAAGGCTTACCTACACTGGCGCTCGTGAACTCCCGCCGTCGACGTCTTCCGCTCGATCACGTGCTGGTCGCTGGTGACAGCGACGACGTCGAGTCCATCCGCGCGCTGCTCGCGACCCTGCCCTCGGGCGCCTACGGTCAGGTCTTCATCGAGAGCGACGAGCGGGCGCCTCGGGTCGATCTGCGCCCGCCCGCACGGGTCGCCGTGACCTACCTCGCCGCGTCGGAATCACGGCCCCACCACGGCGGCACCGAGCCCACGACCACCGCCACGGGCACGCTGCTCGCGGACGCCGTCGCGTCCTGGATCGAGGAATGGATGCCCCACGAACCCCACCTCGACCGCATCATCAGCATCTGGGTGGGTGGACGGCACAACGCCCCGCTCAATGAGCTCTGCCGCACCCTCCCCACGCCTCCCGGGCGTCTCTGAGCCACCGGTTGCCGCTGGTCTGTCGGTCAGTCCACCACTCGGCGGGACTCACACACCCCCTCAGGACCACCACTCGTTCTTCTCAAGCTTCACGTAGTTGCCGCCGATGACCTGCCAGCCGCGGAGGATCAGCGTCCCATTCGAGCCGTCACCCTGAGCGCGCTTGCGGATGTCGTTTCCTCCCATGACACCATGGGTCTCCTCCACGATCCGGACGCCCGAAGGCACGTACACGTTGTTGCCACCCATCAGCGAGTGCAATTCCAGAATCAACGTCACACCCGGCCCGAGGGCGGCCCCCAGGTGGATGTCGTCCCCGCCCATGACGGCAATGCTCCTCACCGATTGGCCGGGCTCAAGGTCGATCCGTCGTCCGGACATCACCGACGCAGTCATCGTCACTCCGTCGGGTGTCACCACCGCTTTGCCCGAGCGCGGCACCATCGCTGATCCCGGGGCAGCAAGGCCCGCGGGGGCGCCCCAGCCAACACCCTCCGGAAGGTCGGCGACCAGCGGGGGCAGTTCGTCCACGAACACGGCGTGGAGTGCCGCCTCCTGGCGCTCACGGAGATCCGCCACCCCCAGGCGTCCGACCGCGTGCGCCTCGTTGAGGAGAGCCAGAATCGCGTCCCGATCCGCGTCGCTGGCGCGGAGCCGGCGAGATGACGGCTGATCGTCCATGCGCCCAGACTAACGAACCTCCCTTACGTAGGACTGGAGGCCCAGGTTCAGGGCACGCACACGTCCACGACGCCGGACGCCGCGCGTGCCAAGCGCTTGTCGAGCGTCCACAGCGACGCACCCAATGCGCGAGCGAGCACGACATAGCTGGCGTCGTGGGCGGTCATGCGGTCACGCAACTCCCACGCCTGGGTCAGCAGCGCCCGCGTGGGAGGGTGACGCCGGACGCCGAGGTCGAGGTAATCAGCCAAGGCATCCTGGGCACGCGGCGCCGAGAGGGCGTGAGCGAGCACCAAGCCCCGCAGTGCGCTGGCCACCTCGTAATCGATGAGCGTGGGGGCATGCAGGCGACGAGCCGCCAGCCTGGCGCGTGCCTCCGTCAGGTCGCGCTGGGTCAGCGCATCCACCACCAAGGAGCAATCGACAACGATCACGCCCGGTGCCCGCCCTCCCGATCGGCGCGAACCAGGTCGGTCGCCGATATCGTCGCCGACTCCGACCGAGCCTCGACCCGACCGAAGACCTCGGCCACGTCGGGGGTCGCAGCTTCCTCCTCGAGCAGGGCGCGCAGGTAGGTGGACAGACTCACGCCGCGGCGCGCGGCCCGAAGCTGCAGGGCGGCTCGCGTTTCATCGTTGACGCCGCGCACCTGCACCAAGTTGGATGCCATGCATCCATATTGCATGCAGAGGCCACTGCAGGCATTTTCGCGGCGGGCGACATCCATGTTGGTTGCTCACACCTGCGCGTCATGGGGTCACCGATGGACGCGGCGCCGCAGCAGGTAGGTGTCGAACATCCAGCCCTTGCGTGCGGCGGCGTCGGCCCGGATGCGGACGATCTCGTCGCGCACGACGTCCAGGCTGCCCGAGATGAGGATTTCATCGGGGGTGCCGAGGTAGGCACCCCAGTAGATGTCCAGGCCAGTGGGGTCGATCGCGGCGAACGTCCGGCGTCCATCGAGCATGACCACGACGTCGTCCACGCCCTCGGGGGGGCCGTCCGCCAGCAGCCGCGCCGGGCTGACCTGCACCGCGCGGCCCTGCCGGTTGAGCGGGATGCGGTGCCGCGCGGCCAGCGCCAGCACGCAGCTGATGCCCGGAATGACCCTGACCTCCATCGGATCTGACGCCTGAGTCGCCAGTTGGTTGACGATCGCCAGCGTGCTCTCGTACAGGCTCGGATCCCCCCACACGAGGAATCCCCCCGCCTCGCCCGGACCCACCTCGGACGCCACCGCCGCGCCCCCCAGCTCCAGCCCTTGGGCGCGCCCGCGCC
>JAKDIK010000071.1 GCA_030450535.1 Propionibacteriaceae bacterium | reverse complement strand
GGGATGGGAGGGGTCCGGATGGGTCAGGAGAGCGCGAGCATCAGGGTCGGCAGGCCGAGCCCGACGACGTCCAGCAGCCAGTGGCCGATCACCAGCGGCGTGATGCGGCGCAGCCACAGCCACAGCAGGCCGAACATGACCCCGGCGAGGAACGTCGTGATCACCCGGGCGAGCACCGCGCTCGGGTCGGTCAGCGAGAATCCGATGTGCTGCAGGCCGAACACGAACGCGACGACCAGCAGCGACACCGCTGTCCCCCAGCGACGACCCAGACGTGGCTGCGCGTAGCCGCGGTAGACCGCCTCCTCCGACACCGCGACCGTCAGCGGCATGACGATCAGCGCGAGCAGGCCGAACCACAGCGGGATCTGCGGCAGCGGCAAACCGGACGCCGGCGGCGCCCCCTGGTAGACGATCAGGTTGGCGGCGAACGACACGGCGACGAAGCCGATCATGACGATCACGAACATCAGCAGGCCCCAGGCCAGATCGGCCCAGCGCCACGGCCGGAACAGGTCAGCCAGGCTGCGGCCCTCGGCGCGCAGCGCACGATGGACGACCACGAGCGCGATCAGGTCGACGAGGATGATCAGGCCGTTCATCCAGATCAGGGAGGCGCCGGCGGCGACCAGCGCCAGTCCCATCGCGAGGAGCAGCACCGGTCGCACGGCCAGGACGCCGGCCACCCGGCGCAGCGGGACGGCGGCGACGGATGAGGGGGCGGACGTCGCGGCAAGGGGCTCGCAGAGAGGAGCAGCGTCGCGGAGAGGAGCGTTGTTCATGCCCCCAATGTAAAAGCACCTTGACTTTAATGTCAAGCTTCCTTGACTTCTGAGTCAAGCACGCTTCACTCCAGAGGTTCGACGACTCCATGCGCTCCCCCTTCCAGCAGCACGGCATGGGCCCGACGGATGTGATCGTCGGTCACCTGCGCCGCCCGGTCGCCGTCACCGGAGATGAGCGCCTCGAGCATCCCCACGTGATCGGCGATCAGCGAGAGCCGGACGCCCTCCCAGTCGTCCAGCGCGGACTCGGCCTGGGAGATCGTGTTCGCCACCGCCCACCGGATGGCCACGGTCAGGTCGCGCAGCAGACGGTTGTCGGCCATGGCGGCGATCGCCACATGGAACTCGGTGTCGAGCACGTTGAAGGCCTCCGACGCCGTCGCCTCCTCCTGCCGCCGGATCAGCGCCCGCAACTCCGCGACCCGCTCCGGGGCCGGGGCGCGCGCGGCCGCCCGGATCGCCTCCCGCTCCAGCAGGATGCGCGTCTTCGTCAGGTCGCTGAACGAGGTGGAGTTCAGCGCCAAATTCAGCCGCAGCATGCGGCCGAACGCCTCCCCCTGGGTGCTCGAGATGCGCGTCCCATGGCCGCGCCCGACGCTGGAGGTCACCAGCCCCTGGGCCTGCAGCACCTTCATCGCCTCACGAACGGCCGAGCGGCCGATCCCGAGCGTCTCCGCGAGCTCCCGCTCGGTCGGCAGGCGGTCGCCGGACGCGAACTCTCCCGACAGGATCCCGTCCGTGATGTACGCGAGCGCCCTCTCGAAGCCGCCGGATTCTGGCATGACCAAATCTTGCCAGACCATAGACAAACGCTTGCGCGCCACCCGGAACCGGACTTATGGTATGACCAGATCAGTTTTTGGTCAGACCATATGGTCCCGGACAGTGAGGTTCGCCCATGACTCCCGACGTGTTCACTCCCGACACGAACCCCCTCGGCGCGCAGTGGCTCTCGGCGCTCGTGGCCGTCCTGCCGGTCGCCGCCATGCTTGTCACCCTCGGCGTCCTGCGCTGGAAGGCCTACCTCGCGGGCGGCTTCTCCTGGCTCGTCGCGTTCGCCGTCGCCGTGACCGCCTTCGGCATGCCCGTGACCATGGCGCTCGCGACCAGCGTCCACGGCTTCGTCTACGGCCTGTTCCCCATCGTCTGGATCCTGCTGTGCGCCATCTGGATGTACCAGGTGACCGTCATCTCCGGCCGGTTCGACGACCTGCGCACGACGTTCTTCCTCATCAGCGACGACCCCCGCGTCCTCGGCCTGCTGATCGCCTTCTGCTTCGGCGGCCTGCTGGAGGCCCTCGCCGGGTTTGGCGCCCCCGTGGCCATCACCGCGGCCATGCTGGTCGCCGTCGGCTTCGCCCCCCTGCGCTCGGCCCTGGTCGCGCTGCTCGCCAACACGGTTCCGGTCGCGTTCGGCGCGGTGGGCCTGCCGGTCCTCATGGCCGCCGAGGCCGGCGGCTTCGACGACGTGCTGGCCGTCTCGCCCATCACCGGACGCCTCACCGCGATGCTGTGCCTCGTGGTCCCCTTCCTGCTGCTCGCGGTCATGGACGGCCGCCGCGGCGTCCGCGAGTGCTGGCCCTTCGGGCTCGTCATCGGCCTCACGTTCGGCATCACCAAGTGGATCGTCTCCGCCACGCCGCTCTACAACCTCACCGAGATCTTCGCCGCTGTCATCAGCGTCGGGGTCGCCATCGCGTTCCTGCGCGTGTGGCGTCCGGTCGGCGGCGCGGCGGCGACCGAGCGCGTCGGCCACGTGATCGACCCGCACCTCGAAACGCAGCGCCCCGTCGCCGCGCCGCCGGACACGGCCGGCCTCACCTCTCGCCGCATCGCGATGGCGGTCGTTCCCTACGTGCTCGTCATCGTGGTGTTCGGCATCGCGGCGATCCCCGCGGTGAAGGACGCGCTGGCTGCCACCAACCTGCGCGTCCCCTGGCCCGGGCTTGGCGGACTGCTCGACACCGCCGGCAACCCCGCCTCGCACCGCACCTACACCTTCGCGTGGGCGTCCACTCCCGGCCTCTTGCTCGCACTCGTCGCGGTCGGCGTCGGGGCGATCTACCGTGTTCCCATGGCGGAGGTCTTCCGCGAGCTCTGGCGCAACGTGGTCAAGCTGCGGTTCTCGATGCTCACGATCGGCGCGGTCGTGGCGCTGGCGTACGTCATGGGCGACTCCGGCCAGACGCTGGCGCTGGGGCTCTTCGTTGCGGGCGCCGGGGCCATCTACCCGTTCGTCGCACCCGTGCTCGGCTGGATCGGGACCTACGTGACCGGCTCCGACACCTCCGCGAACATCCTGTTCTCGGGGCTGCAGTCGGGCGTCGGTTACCAGATCGGTCCGGATTCTCCGCTCGGCACCGAATCGATGCGCGCCCTGCTCGTGGGCTCCAACGCGGCCGGCGGCGTCGTCGGCAAGATGATCTCGCCGCAGTCCCTCACGATCGCCGCGACCGCCATCGGCGTGGTCGGCAGCGAGTCGGTGATCCTGCGCCGCATCATCGGCTGGAGCTTCGTCCTGCTCGCGCTGCTCTGCCTGCTCTCGGGCCTCATGTCGACGCCCGTCCTCTCCTGGCTTCTCCCCTGACCCCTCTCCCCACGGAAGGAACAATGATGTCCGACCTACCCGGCGCCGGAATGAGGGTGGCGCTGTTCGCCACCTGCATCTCCGACACGATGACGCCTGAGACGCCCAAGGCGGTGGTGCGCGTCCTCGAGCGCCTCGGCTGCACCGTCGAGTTCCCCCGCAGCCAGACGTGCTGCGGACAGATGATGACCAACACCGGCTACTTCGACGCCGCGCTGGGCAGCGTGCGCAACTACGTCCGCTCGTTCGCCGGATACGACCACATCGTCAGCGGCTCCGGCTCCTGCCTGGCGTCGGTGCGTGAGCAGCACGTGATGCTCGCCGACCGGGCCGGCGACCACGAGCTGGCCGCCCAGGCGGCGGCGGTGGCCGCCAAGAGCCACGAATTCTCCGAGTTCCTGCTCGACGTCCTCGGCGTCACCGACGTGGGCGCCTACTTCCCCTTCCGGGTCACCTACCACCCCACTTGCCACGGCAAGCGGTTCCTGCGCCTCGGCGACCGGCACGAGCGGCTCCTGCGCGCCGTCGAGGGGCTCGAACTGGTCCCGCTCCCCGCAGCCGACCAGTGCTGCGGCTTCGGGGGCACGTTCAGCGTCAAGAACCCCGACGTGAGCATCGCGATGGCCTCCGACAAGGCCCGCCATGTCCTCGAAACCGAGGCCGACTACGTCATCGCCGGCGAGAACGCGTGCCTGATGAACATCGGCGGGGTCCTGCACCGCAACCGGACCGGCGTGCAGGCCATCCACCTCGCCGAGGTGCTCGCCCACACCCACGACACCGCTCCCGTGAAGGAGGCCGTCGCATGACCACCCAGGAGACACCACGCCGGACGCCGGCGCCCCCGCCCGGCACGTGGCTGGGCATGCCCGCCTTCCCGCAGGCGGCCAAGGAACAGCTCCAACTCACCGAGCAGCGGCGCAACCTCGTCCACGCCACGACACACATCCGCGCGAAGCGCGCCGACCGGGCGGCCGAGGTGCCGAACTGGGAGGAACTGCGCACCGCGGCCGCCCAGATCAAGAACCGGGTCGCGCGTCACCTGGATCAGTACCTCGAACAGGCCGAGGCCGCGATGACCGCCGCCGGGATCACCGTTCACTGGGCGCGCGACGGCGAGGAGGCCAACCGGATCGTCGGCGCGATCGCCCTCGCGAAGGGTGTCGACGAGGTCGTCAAGATCAAGTCGATGGTCACGCAGGAGACCGACCTCAACGAGTATCTGGAGTCCCTCGGCATCGCGGCGTGGGAGACCGATCTGGCCGAACTCATCGTCCAGCTCGGCCACGACCGTCCCAGCCACATCCTCGTCCCGGCGATCCACCGCAACCGCCACGAGGTGCACGACATCTTCGAGGCGGAGATGGGGCGCTACGGCACGCCCGCTCCACCCGAGATGAGCGACGATCCCGAGGAGCTCGCCAACGCGTCGCGCGCGCACCTGCGGGAGAAGTTCCTGCGCGCGAAGATGGGCGTTTCCGGTGGAAATTTCATCATCGCCGACACCGGGGCGCTGGTCATCGTCGAATCCGAGGGCAACGGGCGCATGTGCCTGACGCTGCCCGAGACGCTGGTGAGCGTGGTGGGCATCGAGAAGCTGCTGCCCACCGTCGAGGATCTCGAGGTGTTCCTCAAGCTGCTGCCGCGGTCGTCCACCGGCGAGAGGATGAACCCGTACACGTCGCTCTGGACGGGCGTCACGCCCGGCGACGGCCCGCAGGACCTGCACGTCATCCTGCTGGACAACGGCCGCACCAACGCGCTCGCCGACCCCGACGGCCGCGCGGCGCTGCGCTGCATCCGCTGCTCGGCTTGCCTCAACATCTGCCCGGTCTACGAGCGGGTCGGCGGTCACGCCTACGGCTCCCCCTACCCCGGGCCCATCGGCGCAATCCTCAACCCGCAGTTGCGGGGCGTCACGTCGGCGGTGGACAAGGCGCTGCCGTACGCGTCCACCCTGTGCGGGGCGTGCAACGACGTGTGTCCGGTGAAGATCCCCTTCACCGACATCCTGGTGCACCTGCGCAACAAGGTGGTGCAGGAGAAGACGTCGCACCATCCGACCGCCGAGCAGGCCGTGTTCAACTCGATCGGCTGGGTGATGGCCGACGGCAGGAACCTCGAGAAGGTCCAGTTGGCCAGCCGCGCGGGCGGCCGGGTGCTGGGCGAGCGCTGGATCGGACGCCTGCCCCTGCCGATCGCCGGTCGCTGGCTGAAGGCCCGCGACGTGGACGCCCCGCCGGCGGAGACGTTCCGGGCGTGGTGGGCCAAGCGCGAACAGAAGGGAAGCGAGTCATGAGCACCGCACGCGAGGAGATCCTGTCCCGGGTCCGCCGGGCCATCGTGGACGTGTCCGAGCCGGACCCGGCCCTCGACGTACCCGTGGAGTGGAGCTACGGGCAGTCCCTCGGGACCGCCGACGTGTTGGCGGACCTGGTCGAGAAGATCGAGGACTACCGGGCGCGCATCGTGCGCGTGCCCGCGGCGGAGGTGCCGGACGCGATCGTGGCGGCACTGGCGGAGTTGGAGGCGGGCAGGGTCGTCCTGCCACCGGGGCTGGACGATGCGTGGTGCGCGGCGATCGCCGAGCACTGCGAGGTGCGTCCCGACGAGCCGCCGCTCACGGCGTCCGAACTCAACACGGTGGACGCCGTGGTGACCGCGGCGGCGGTCGCCATGGCCGACTCCGGCACGATCGCGCTGGACCACGCCCCCGATCAGGGACGCCGGGCGCTCAGCCTCGTGCCCGATCGGCACGTGTGCGTCGTGCGGGCCGATCAGGTCGTCAGCGACGTGCCCGAGGGCATCGCCCGGCTGGCGCCGGCGATCCGGGCGCGGCAACCGGTCACGTGGATCAGCGGTGGGTCCGCGACCTCGGACATCGAGCTGAGCCGCGTCGAGGGCGTCCACGGCCCGCGGAAGCTGTACGTGATCATCGCGGAGTGAGTCCGGCGGCGGTCACCGCGTCAGCCGTCACCGCGGACACGAGCGAAGCGCACGACGTGCGGGCCCTCGGGGCTCAGGTCCGGGAGGTCGACCGTCCGGACGCCGTCCGGGCCGGCCAGTCGGACCGGGCCCTCGGCGTCCACGATCGCGAACACCGCCTGTTCGTTGGCCGTCCACCGCACCCACGGCTCTTGGGACGCCGTCGCCCCCGGCACGGGCCGGACGGCGTGGACGGCCTCGCCGTGGCTGGCCTGCCAGGTGGCCAGGCCCTCGAGCGCCGCACGCTGCGGGCCGGGGAGGCGGCCGGACGCCTCGGGCCCCACGTTGAGCAGCAGGTTGCCGCCGCGGGAGACGGTGTCGACGAGCAGCTTCACCACCTCGCGGGCGGACAGGTAGGACTCGGGTCCCTCCACTTGGTTGTAGCCGAAGGAGTAGCCGATGCCGCGGGTGAGCTGCCACATCGACCCGTCGGTATCCTGTTCGCCGTCGGAGTACTCGGCGGTCCGGAAGTCCCAGTGGGTCCGGCCCCACCGGTCGTTCACGACTCCCTCGGGCGCGGCGGCGTAGAAGCGGTCGAGGATGCGGGCGAAGCCATACTCGGCATCCCCCTGACCCGCCTCGGGATGCCCGATGTCGCCCCAGAGCACGTCGGGCCGGTACCGCGCGATGAGGTCGTCGACGTGGGCCGCCACGTAGCGCGCGTAGTCCTCGTCGTGGGGCCGGTGCGGGATGAACGTGTTTTCGGTGTCCCGGATGGGATCCATGGGGGCGGCGTGCCAGTCGAGGCCGCTGGAATAGTAGACGCCGAACCGCAGCCCACCGGCTCGGGTGGCCCGGGCGAGATCGGCGACGAGGTCGCGGCGCGGGCCTCGGTGGACGGTGTTGCGCTCGCCGGTGCCGGGGGCGTCCCACAGGGTGATGCCGTCGTGATGCTTGGTGGTTGGCACGACGTAGCGGGCGCCGGCGCGCCGAAACAGGTCCATCCAGTCGTCAGGATCGAACTCCTCGGCCCGCCAGGCATCGAGGAAATCGTCGTAGGGCGCGTCACCCCACACCTCGCGGTGGTGGCGGCGGGCCGGGGTGTCCTCGATGCGGATGGTGTTGGCGTACCACTCCGCGTAGGGATTGTGCGCGAACCAGTAGGACATGTCGTCGAACGTGCCGAGGGCGCCGATGGGTTCGGCCCAGGCGGGCACCGAATACGCGCCCCAATGGATGAAGATGCCCAGGCCGGAGTCGGCGAACCATGCCGGCGTCGGTCGGCTGAACCGTCGGTACAGGTCTGCGTGGTCCATGCTCAGGGAGTCTGCCGCATCAAGGCGGCGCCGTGGGCGTCCAGCCGAAGGAGCAGCGCCGTGCTGCCGGGCGCGACACCGACAGGGGCGTCCCACTGACCCCGCACCACCACGGCCTCGACACCGCGCCCGGTCCACAGCTCGGTCACCTCCCCGGCGTCGGCGGGGAAGCCCAGGTTCTGGGCGTCCACCCACACCGTGAGCGGTTCGTCGCCCAGGTTGAAGGCGGCCGCGTAGCGGACGCCGGCCGGCCCGTCCGCGGCCCAGAGCACGAGCGGGTCCTCGCGGAACACCTCGCGGTTGTTCGACGAGTGCTGGTTCACCGCGAGCACGTCCGGATGGGTGAACAGCGCGAGGGTGGCGGGGTCCGTGCTGGGCAGGTCGCCGCCGATCATGAGCGGCGAGCGGGCGATCACCCAGAGCGTCATCAGCGTCCTGCGCTCGGCCGGGGTCAGCCGGTCGTCGCGGGGCTCGCCGCGCTCGGCACGGAGTCCGATCCGTCCCAACGGCAGCATGTCGCCGTCCGGCCATCCGGGCCGTCCGGCCCAGGGTGCCCACCGTGCGAACCGGGCGAAGTTGGCGGCGACGTCGTCCCAGCGATCCCACAGGTCGTCGCAGATGCGCCACATCGTGGCGTGCTCGCGCAGGTGGTCCACCCGAGTCAGGGAAAGGTCGCGCCCCGGCGACAAACTCAGCTGCATCGGACGTCCGCACCGCTCGATCGCCCGAACGAACGCTTCCATCTCGACGTCCTGATAGGGCCAGAGCATGTCGTCAGCTTTGATGAAATCCACGCCCCACTGCGCGTAGAGCGCCAGCAGCGAGTCGTAGTATGCTTGCGCCCCCGGTCGGCTGTGATCGAGGCCGAGCTGGTGGGGATTCCAGGCACACACGTTGGCCGGGTCGGCCACGTCGGCCGCCCGCACCTCACTCCCCCAGATGGGGGCGTTCAGCGCCACCGCGCGGCGCGGGATACCCCGCATGACGTGGATGCCGAAATTCAACCCAAGTCCGTGGACGCGGTCGGCGAGCGGCGCGAAGCCCGCTCCGTGCGCCGCGCTGGGGAATCGGCCCAGGTCGGGCACCAAGCGACCGTGGGCGTCCATCGCCAGCCGGGCGTCGTCGTTGTAGCCGTGGGCGCGCGCGGCCGGATCGGACCAGTCGATGTCGACGACGACCGTGTCCCAGCCGAACTCGCGCAAGTGCTCGGCCATGAACGCGGCGTTGGCGAGGACCTCGGCCTCGGTGACGGTGGTGCCGTAGCAGTCCCAACTGTTCCAACCCATCGGCGGCGTCGGAGCCTGCGCGAGGGCCATCGGGTCAGCTCCCGTGGATGGGTCAGCTCTTGGGTCCCGGGTTCACCTGGCGGGCGACCTCCGCGTCGGTCCGGGCCTCATCGGTGCGGGGCTCATCGGTGCGGGGCTCGCGCTCGGGGGTGACGTCGTGATCGTCGGCGACCGGAGCGTCCTTGGGCCCGGGCGATTCGCGCGGCACGTCCGAGGGGCGATGGTGGTGTGACATCAGGTTGGTCCTCTCCGTTGAGCTGCTCGGTGGAGCAGGCGCGTCGACCGGAGCCCGCCCGCCACGCATGTTCATCGTAGCCAAGGGCTGCTCGATCGATGAGGGTACGGTCACAGTCATGGACCGGATCGCGGGCGATTCACACGGTGTCGTCGACCCCGAAGTGGCTCGCCAAGCGGTTCGAGCGTGAACTGCTCATCCTGAACTGTCCGGCACCACGTACCGGGCGTCCGGGCACTCCTTACCCGTGGGCCACATCGATGACGGGTCACGGCACCTTCGCCCAGGGTGCCGTCGTGATGACCTGGCGCCCTCTGGACGCCGCCGCGAACGGACGACGAGGACGCAGCAAGCCACCGAAATCCAGCACGAGATGCGCCGAATCAGCGCATTGAACGTTTCACCTCGCATCTCGTGCTGGATTTCGGAGGATCGGTGGAGGGCAGTAGGGGCACACGGTGCCCAGCAGCACGAGCCCCAAGAGCAGTTGGCGGCCCTCAGCCCGCGCAAGTTGCTTGTGATCTCCGAATGACCGTGGCTACAGCCCGAAGCGGGCCAGGTGGGGATTGACGAAACGACGCTCGGGATCGAAGCGGGTCCTCAGGGCGGCGAAGTCGTCCCACCGCTCGTAGCGGGCGCGGATGGCGTCCGGAGCCATCGTGGCGACCTTCGCCCAGTGGGGTCGAGCGGTCTCTGGCAGTGCGGCTTCGATGGTGGGCAACAGGGTGCGCACGGCGTCCGGGACTGCGCGCCAGGTGAAGTGGACGCCCACCGTGGGTGTCCCGTACGCCGGCGACAGCCACAGCGCGTCCTCCGCGACGGTCCGCAACTCGCCGACGAAGAGCAGCGACGAGAAGCGTTCCGCCAAGCCCTGCAGCGCCTCAACGGCCGCGGCGGCGTCCGCGCGAGGCAGGAGGTACTCG